>CBIHLW010000334.1:0-3865 GCA_966210755.1 uncultured bacterium | reverse complement strand
GGATGAAGTATTGAATATCTACCGGGCATCGGGGGTAGATGATTGGGCCGGCCGTCTTAAAATAAAATACCTGAATGAAGCTATGGCACATCTTGAAGATGTAGCGGTGTTATCTAAAAGGAAAGAACATTTAAAACAGCTTGCACAATATCTTTTACAAAGAGATTTTTAAAAGAAAGATCAAACTCAAAAGATATTTTCTATTTTCCAAGATCAAAACCAACTATTCATGTCACACCCTCTGTTCAGACGTAAGCCGTTCCATGATATCATGGATGATAAACAGGATGCTGAATCTCATAAACATGGATTGAGCCGTGTGCTAACTGTGCGGGACCTGACATTTTTTGGAATAGCCGCCATTATTGGTGCCGGCAGTTTTAGCAGTCTTGGTGGTGCGGTATATTCCGGCGGACCAGGGGTAGTTATATTATTCATCATCTGTGGTGTAGCCTGCGCATTCACTGCTTTTTGTTATGCCGAATTTGCCAGCCGCATTCCCGTTGCCGGAAGCGCGTACACTTATGCATATGCTTCATTTGGTGAATTATTCGCCTGGATCATAGGTTGGGCATTGTTGATGGAATATTCTATTGGTAATATTTATGTAGCGTTTTCATGGAGCGATTATTTTACTTCATTTCTTGAGAAGGTAAATGTGCATGTTCCTGATTTTTTAACCTGCAGTTATGCTGAAGCAAAAAAGACCTTTACAGAATTTTCGGGATTAAATTCCACTGAGCAGACAGCTTTCATTGACAATAGAAGCAGTGCTGAACTGGTAAATGCCTGGCAAAATGCACCTACCATCGGAAGCCTGAGGTTGATTGCGGATCTGCCTGCAATTCTGATCAATGTAATGATCACGTATCTGGTTTACAGAGGCATCAGGGAGAGCAGGAACTTCAGCAATATCATGGTTGTACTAAAGCTTTCCATAGTATTACTGGTGATAGCTGTTGGAGGGTATATGATCTTTAACCTTGATCTTACTTCCAACTGGTTACCATCCAGTAACACCGGCATCCGTTCATTCATGCCGGAAGGTTTTGGCGGCGTTATGGGTGCAGTGAGTGGAGTATTCTTTGCATATATAGGATTTGATGCCGTGAGTGTTCTTGCTGAAGAAAGTAAAAATCCGCAACGCGACCTGCCTAGAGGAATGATATGGTCGCTGATAATATGTACCATAGTATATATCCTGTTAACCCTGGTACTAACTGGAGCAGTGGTATATTCAAATTTTGCAAATGTTGGAGATCCTTTATCGTTCATATTTGAACCGGAAAACCTCGATATTGGATGGATGCAATTTGTTGTATCCATTGCTGCCGTAATTGCTATGACAAGCGTGTTACTGGTATTCCAGATGGGACAACCCAGGATCTGGATGAGCATGAGCCGTGATGGATTGCTGCCAAACAAATTTCAAAAGATCCATCCCAGGTACAAAACGCCTTCGTTCTCAACCATCATTACAGGCCTGCTTGTAGGCGTTCCCATATTGTTTACAGATAAATCATTTGTATTGGACTTTACTTCCATAGGCACGCTGTTTGCTTTTGTGTTGGTTTGTGGAGGGGTACTTCTGATCCCGAGGAGACAAAAAGTAAAAGGTAAATTTCACCTTCCCTATTTCAATGCAAAATTTATTTATCCCTTACTGATCTTTGGCACAATTGCTTTCCTGGCTTCCAATGAAAAAACATCAGGGTATTTTATAGAATTATTGAATGGTGATTTTACGGATTACAGCAATGCCGAAAATAGCAATGCCTATTTGTTTCAAACACAGGCGGTAAAAATTGCAACCATTATTTTTTGGCTGGTCACCGTGATACTTTCTGTTCTTTCATTTATGAAGAATCTTTCTCTGATTCCTTTATTGGGATTGAGTTTTTGCCTGTACTTACTCACAGGAATGTCCGGTTCTAACTGGAAATGGTTTGCTATATGGTTTGCCATAGGGCTCGTAGTGTATTTTACCTACGGTTATCGTAAAAGTAAATTGGCAGTACCTGTAGCCGGTAATTAAAAAGAATGCAGCTAATTTTACCCCATGAAATTCCAGGTAGGAGACAGGGTGATCGTTTTACATTCAAATGAACAGGGCGAGGTCATTGATATTATAAGCGAAGAAATGGTAATGGTGGAAGTAAGAGGTGTGAAGTTCCCTGCCTATATTGACCAGCTTGATTTTCCCTATTTCAAACAGTTCACGGAGAAAAAGCTTTTTCCTAAAAAGAAAGAAAAAAAATTCATCGACGATGTAAGAAGGGAGAAAGATCCCAAACGCAAGGTAGTTGACGGCGTATGGCTTTCTTTCTTACCTGTTATGGATACAGATGAATTTGGTGATGATGTAGTGGAAGAACTCAAGATCCACCTGGTAAACCATACCTATAGGTCGTACCGCTTTTTTTACAAGCTTCATTTTTTTGGCCGCTCGGAGTTTGAACTTAAGAACGAAGTGCATCCATTTCAGGATTTTTACATTCACGATGTTCAATTCTCCGATATGAGTGACAGCCCTGCATTCAGCTTTGAATTCTCACTTCTTCAGCCTGATAAGGACAAGACAGCATTTTTTGAGGCCAGTGTGAAACTAAAGCCCAAACAATTGTTTGCAAAGATCGGGGAGGTGAAAGAAAAAGGAGAAGCCAGCTTCTCTTATAAATTATTTGATGAATACCCCGACAAGCCCGTTGAGTTACCGCTCGATATAGGCTCCCTTGCCGCCGCGGGCATTAAGATATACAAGGCAAAGGAAGCCCGTAAGCATTTGCCGCCCGCCCGTACTGTTGTAGATCTTCACATTGAGAAATTATCAAACGACTGGAACCATCTTACCAATGGCGAAATTCTCGATATTCAATTAAAGGAATTTGAAAAGTGGTATGATCTGGCACTTGCGCATTACCAGTCGCAGTTGATAATCATACATGGTGTGGGTAGCGGAAGGTTAAGAGATGAGATACACGATATTCTCAGAATGAAAAAGGAAGTAAAATCTTTTGTTAACCAGTATCATCCTTCCTTTGGCTATGGCGCAACAGAAATATATTTTCAATACTAGGATGCTGCTTTAACCGGCTGGTATCAGCTTTTATTTGTTATGCGGCTGCTTGCCATGTCAAGGATCACAGAAACCGTTTCCTGTATACCTTCTACTGTGGCAGGCTTTACGAGATATTTATCAGCGCCCGCCCTGTAAGCATAGGCAATATCTTCATTATTGGAGGAAGTGCTTAATATCAATATGGGAACCGGGTCCAGTCTTTTTTTTGAACGGATGAAATTAACCACATCCCGGCCATGAACCCTGGGAAGATTGAAATCCATGACTATGATATGGGGAAGCATTTCTGAGTCTTCAAAGAATTTTACAGCCGCGCTTCCATCTTTCAGCCAGGTAAATTCATATTGAATACCATTCATGTCCAGGGCATCTCTTAAAATTTCCACATCATCGGCATCATCCTCTATCAAAATAACACTGAACTTTTTCATTTTATCACCAATTTTTTCAATGGGTATTTGTAAATATAATTCATATTTGTATACTTATTTATGCCTCAAAAAGTTAAGAAACCCTCAGCAGATAATTCATTTAATGGTTATGTAGTTGGTATAGGAGCCTCTGCAGGAGGACTCGAAGCCATCAATGCTTTTTTTGATAATGTAATGCATCAAACGGGCTGTTCATTTGTTGTAATTCAACACCTGTCGCCGGATTATAAAAGCCTGATGTCTGAATTGCTCACCAGGCATACAAAGATGAAAGTGATGGAAGCAACCGATGATATGCCATTGCTGCCCGATCATATCTACCTCATTCCGTCAAAGAAATACCTTACCATAGAAT
>CBIHLW010000333.1:0-3901 GCA_966210755.1 uncultured bacterium | reverse complement strand
GTAACAAATACAAAGGCCAGGGCAAAAAAGGGTAAATATTTTTTCATAATAAACGGTTTGTTTTGTCAATACAACGTTAAGGCACATCCGATATAAATCATAATGCCTTAACAATTAATACTGTTGTTGAAATTATAAAATCGCAGCCTGCTTTATCAGGCGCATTGGGAATGTGGCGATTAGGTTTTAATAGGAGTAACCTGTTAAAATATCATTCTTCAATGGAGCGGTTGATAAAATTTAATAAAGGTTGAAGGGCAAGAAAAGCATCGATTGTTTTTTTATGAAGACTGGCTTTGGTTAATTCTTCATCCTGCACAGTTGTTTCAGCGATCATGCTTTTTAATTTTAAATAACCGGCTGCGGGATTGTCTTTTTCATATCCTTTGGGCATGGTGCTTAAACTAACATCCCCACCCCTGAATACATCACCATATATCTTTTTAAATTTTTTTTCATTTAATATTTCCTTCAATTCATCGTAATTATAATCTATTTCCTGTCTAAGCTTTTTCAAATTTGGCGATTCAGGCATCCATAAACCGCCTCCAATAAAACTTTGGCCGGGTTCACAATGAAAATAATATCCGGCAAATGCCGACTTTCTGCCTCCGCGGTTTATACTGGCCCCTAAATTCGATTTATAAGGCGTCTTATCATGAGAAAAACGTATATCCCTGTTTATCCTGAATAAACAGTCTCTTGACGACAGGCCTGTAATAGTTGTGTCAGATCTTTGAAGGTCTTCTATAACCAGCTGGATGAAATTGGAGAAATCAATTCTTGCTGCTTCATACTGTGGCCTGTGGGCATCGAACCAGGGTTTGTTGTTATTTTTCCTGAGGGCTTTCAAAAATTTGATGGTTTGTGGTTCCAGCATATGCTATGGTTGGGAGTGATTGTTCAGTGTTAAGCCGGAAGCGAATATCTTTAATTCTGTAATCATGAAGAAAATTGAAGCAGATAAATGGAAACATTTTTATGCAGGCATCATTTTAGGTGCTGTATTGCTTGCCTTTTTATTGTTCCTGCTGGATGGATCACTGATCACAGGCATTCTTATTTCATTTGCGCTGGTAATAGCGATCAGCTATGGATTTGAACTTTTTTCAAAGATCACCGGTATGGGGCATCACGATGTAATGGATGCAATAGCCAGTATCATTGGAGGAGTGGTTGGAATGGGATTTACCCTGGCCATACATACTTTATTTTAAAACACATCCTTTGGAATGGGGAACATGAAACAAAATATTAGCGGAATGGGATCGCTGCTGATTCAGTCTTTCAGTGAGCTACTGAAAAACGATCCGCTTCGAATGGCAGGCGCCACAGCTTTCTTTACAACCTTTGCCCTGCCGCCCATTCTGGTGATACTTATCCAGGTTTTCAGGCTGGTATTTGATCCGCAAACCATAAGGCTGGAATTGTTTAAAAGCCTGTCAGACATAGTTGGACCAGAAGCCGTACGGCAGGTTGTTGACGTGCTGGGTGCCTTGCGCGGACTCACTGATAACTGGGCTATAACGGCAGCAGGCTTTTTGTTTCTGGTATTTGTGGCTACTACCTTATTCAAGGTGATTAAGAGTTCAATCAACCAGATATGGAAAATTAAGCCCGTCCCGATGAAGGGAGTTATGAAAACGATCAATTCCAGGGGGCAATCAATCTTTGTAATATTGGTAGCCGGCGTATTATTTATTTTAGGCATAGTGGCCGAAACCATCAGAGCATTTATTGGCGATTATATTTTCGAATATTCACCAAGCCTGTCTTTTTATTTTAATGGAGTATTGCGTTATATAGTATCTATAGTGGTAGTAACACTATGGTTCTGGATGGTATTCAGTTATCTTCCCGATGGGAGGCCATCCTGGCGAATTGCCCTGGCCGGTGCTTTTTTAACGAGCATTTTGTTCTCGTTGGGAAAGATCGTGTTGCAATGGCTTCTGAGTTATAGCAATATCACCACACTTTATGGAACATCAGCATCCATTGTGCTGTTATTGCTATTTGTATTTTATTCAGCGCTCATTTTATATTATGGTGCTGCTTTCACTAAAATCTTTGCCCTGCATAAGAGCATTCCAATTGTGCCCAAAAAACATGCAATACATTATACCATTATAGAAAGCGATGTGGCTGAGTCGGGATCCCTGAGCTAAACATGATCAGTTAATAAGCCGTTGCAACTCTTTCCGGTAATCCCACTGAAGGTCCTCATGCATGGAATCAATGGTGGTTCCTATCTTTTTGAGTTGTGCCTGATAAAGATTTACCAGTGCAGGACTTTTTTTCCATGGTACCTTCAATCCATGCAGGTTGGTAAGGTAGTGAAGCAGAATTTCAACCTCTGCTTTTTTATCACCGGTATACCGTATGAATTTGTTACAATGCCGGAGGATCTTGCGCAGGCTTTTTTTGGCGAAGTAAATATTTGAAGTATTGATCTCCGAAAATTCAAGATCTGTTTCCTCGTTCACATGTCTGATATAGGTATTGATATCATCGGCTTCAAAAAGAAGGTAGGTAAGCAATTCTTTGTTTTCCTTTTTAAACCTTGCCAGGCGCAGGCAGAGTTCAACCAGCTCTTTTTTATCTGTTTCCTTTAATCTTTGTTTGATCTCGATAACTGATGCCGCCTTCATGTTGCTAATGTAGCAAATGGGAATGGTGAATATTGCGCCTGGTTCATTTTTGACCATCACAAGGGAGGGGTTTTTTAATTTATCTGGTTGGATAAGTTATTTTAGCGCTTTTCATGGAAAAAGCTTTTAGGTATATATTCATCACGCTGGCATTGCTACCTGCCTTGTTTATGGTCATGGCCTTTGTATTTTATGTGAAATGGGGAGGTGGTGAAATGCCAGGCAGCAGTTATGTGTTCTTTGATCCTTCGTCATTTGAGGGGCGGATGGGTTTATTTATGTTCAGGACCGGAAAGGTGCTGCTTAAGCTCATCCCATCCGGCTTTGTAGTGGCATTCTTATGCAGCCTGTTGTCTTATTTTTTATGGAAAAGACAGTTGTCAAAAAAACATTTTAATCTTCAGTCGGTTTGCCTGCTGCCCTACCTTGCCATGGTTATACTTATGCATGTGCCAAGTGGTAATCCTGTGATCTGGTTTATTACTTACCTTGTCAGTGAAACCTGATGATATGAAATGCTTCTTCCTTTTTTGGGGCCTGATGTTCTATTATTGTTCTTTTTCACAGGAACACAGCGATGCAAAAGAATATGGAATAAACGGTAAAGTAAAACAGGTGGTTACATATGCTTATGATAGCGTGATCCTGGACAAAGGAGAATGGATACCTGTAGCATCGGCTTTTAATTCCAGGACAACCTATTTTTTCAATGCGTCAGGCAATATTGATTCCACACATTTTCTACTGAGGAATAAGGAGGAAGGCCGTGACATCTGGCGCCGGGTGATCTATCAGTTCAGTAATAATAAAAGATCAGGTTACAGGGAATATGAAGAAAGAACATTACTGGAAACAGCCGTCATTTCCTGGATCGATGCATTCAATTATCTAACGAGAGTAAAGTATCAGGATTCAGATGATATAACAGAGATCATGAATTCCTTAAGCCCGGGTTACCGCGACCTGCGGGGTGAGGTAAGGATATTCAATAATGAAGGAGCCATGGTATATTGTTCTTCTTATATAAATACACTGGAAGGAAATATTATTTCATTCGCTGTTTCCACAGACTGCATGAATGAAATACAACGTGAGGAAAAATTCATTTACCTGACACCGGATAATAATAACAATCCATTGGTTGTTGTTGCCCTCGATAAAAAATCAGGCGATCCAAAAGCCATCAGGGTGAGAAAGATAGAATACTATTAATAATTCATTTTTTATGGTGAGTTATATTGATGCTCAGTTAC
>CBIHLW010000332.1:0-3907 GCA_966210755.1 uncultured bacterium | reverse complement strand
ATTGAAAAACGGGATTGGGAAAATTAAGATCGAATAATGAATATTGAAATTAGAATTTATAAATGGCCGGATAAATTATTGGTCTGTGAAACAGCAAACGCCTTCAGTCCTCATCTTTTTTCAAAGGCCGCTATTCCTGATCTAGTAATGATCAAATATATATTTCAAAATAGTGCTTTCATGCTGACTGAGTTCCTTTTGTTTTAACCTTTTCCATTTCTGAATATCCATGAGCGCCTTTTCAAATTCATATCGCTCCACGCCATCGCTGCCCCAGGAAAAGGATGGAATATACTTTGGACTTAGTCCCGAACCGGATACGTGGGCGCACACACCAATCACGGAACCGGTGTTTATTGAGGTATTGATCGCAATCCTGGAATAATCACCCAGCAGCATTCCACATTTTGTTCCTGCATCTACCGGACCTGCGGGCGTCCAGATCATAATACTGGATGCTGTATTCTTCAGGTTGGAATTTGATGTGCCTGCTCCTATATTGCACCATTCACCTATTACTGAATCGCCAACATATCCATCATGTGCTTTATTTGAGTAACCGAAGAAAACAGCATTCTTGATCTCTCCTCCCACCACGCAAAAAGGACCTATTGTAGTAGCCCCATAGATCTTTGTTCCCATTTTTACAGTAGCACCCTCTCCAATGGCAACAGGCCCTCTGATCATTGAACCTTCCATCACCAGGGCATTCCTGCCAATATAAACAGGTCCGCCTTCGGCATTGATAATACAATGTTCCATCTTTGCTCCTTTTTCAATAAAAATATTTCCGGGGGCGGTCAGCCTGTTGGTCGGGGAGATCTTCTGTGACCTTCGTGATCTTGTAATAAGAGCAAAATCCTGTTCCAAAGCCCACTGATTCATCTGAAAGATCTGCCAGGGAAATCTTATTTCCCGGATTTCATCCCTGAACTCTATTGACTTCCTCACTTTGATCTTATTGAAATCTACTACCTCACCGGCAGAAATGCAATAGACCACGCTCTCTATTCCAGGTACTGAAATGAACTCTCCTGGTTTCAGCTTTTTAACCAGCTTTACCAATTTGGGGGTTGGAAATATATTTCCATGTATGAGGAAAACCGTATTTTTTGAAGCAGCTTCAGAAAGATCTATTGACCGGTCAAGGTCTTTATAATCACCTTCATTTTTATCAAGGGATTCCAGGCCCAGATGATATTCCCATTTTTCCCTGATGGTTAAAATACCTATCCTGATATCCTGAATTTGCCTGGTAAGTGTGAATGGAAAAAGGTTTTCAGGCTGGCAGAATTCTTCTGTAAAAACGATTTTTTTCATACCATGCTATTGGGTAAAAATAAAAAATCCCAACGTTACCGTCGGGATCTAATCTTTTTGTATCAACCGCAAGCTTATTTTTTTGCGTATTTCTTTTTGAATTTATCAATACGTCCTGCGGTGTCAACCAATACATTTTTACCTGTGAAGAAAGGATGCGACATATTGGAGATCTCCAGTTTCACCAGCGGATACTCATTGCCATCTTCCCATTTAACAGTTTCTTTCGTGGCAGCTGTAGAGCGGCTCAGGAAACTATAACCATTACTCATATCCTTAAATACCACGAAACGGTAATTGCCAGGATGAAGATCTTTTTTCATAACTTATATTTTAAAACGTGTACTTGTCTTAATTGAGGCGCAAATTTAGGGGAAATAAGGCATTTAAGAAGCCGGAGCAATGAATTTTTTTGTTAAAGACAAAAGGCAGGCCTTTGGGTGATGGCCTTTTGCCTTTAGCTTCTCATATTCTCATATTGCAGGGGTATTCCAAGGTCCCAGGTTTTGGACGCCTGGATCACTTCCTGGAGATCATCGATCTTTTTTCCGGTTACCCTCACCAGGTCGTCGTTTATGGAAGCCTGTACCTTAAGTCCGCTATCCTTTATCTGTTTCACTATCTTTTTGGCGTCTTCCTGCTTTAATCCATTTTTTACCTGCACTTCTTTTTTCCAGACCTTTCCACTTTGAAATCCCTCTTTGGAAGTATCAAAAGCTTCCGGCGCAATACCCTGCTTATGGGCCCGGCTAATGAGCACATCTATTAACTGCCGCATTTTCATATCATCATCCGTTTCAATATTCAACCTGAATTCTTTTTTATCAAGGTTGATGGCAACATGTGATCCTTTAAAATCAAACCTGTTTGAAATTTCCTTGGTGGTTACATTAACGGCATTGTCCAAAGCCTGGGCATCCACCTTGCTTACGATATCAAATGAAGGCATAGTTGTAGAATTAGGATTGCGAAGATAGGGAGGAAAGCTTCTGGCTGCTAGCTTCCAGTCAATGGCTTTGCCTAAACCGGATAATTTTTCCTAACCTTTCCGAAAAGGAAAGAATATTATTTTAGAAGCGAGGGCTAATGGCTGAAAGCCAACAGCTAAAAGCCTTACCAAAAGTGAGGCCCCTCTGGAAAAAGGGGCCGTACATGCACATGAGAAAAACTAAAGATGTATTAACCTGCTCCGCCCACACGGTTCTGCTCTTCCTGAGAACTACCACGGCGGCGTTGTTGTAATTGTTGTTGCATTTGTTTACCAAACCTGAAGGTGAAAGTGGCGGTTACCTGGCGAATGTCCGGACGGCTCCTGAACCACATATCAACATAGCCATACTTATTTATGCCTTCAAATTTTTGCCATGCAAATGGATCCCGCACATTCAGTCTCAACGTACCCTTACCATCCAACACCTGTTTTTGAAGTCCGATACTCATCTGGTAAAGCGGTTCCACCCTCGTAAGTTGTTCTATTGATTTATGCCTGTAAAATCCACTTAGTTCTGCTGTAAAACCTTTCGCTATGGTAAAGCTGTTGGTTATATTCATCATAAAAGAAGTGAACTTCAGGTCAATATCAATTGTATCATAAACACCTTTATAATGGTTGTTATACACATTGCCAAAGAAATTCAGATTCCACCATTTTGCAATTCTTACAGGGGCTGTTACTGATAAAGCCAGGTTGGTGAAGCTGGCTACGTTATCAGGGGTCAGGAACCTGATCTCCCCTCCGCTTCCTTCTTTGGGTTTTATAATATCCGAGATCACATCATCGGTATTGTTATAGCTCAGGGTTGTAATGTACTTACCCATTAATGAATAACTTAACTCCACATTATGCGTATACTGGGGTTTCAAATAAATATTGCCCTGCCTGAACGATAATGTATCCAGAAAGAAAATAAACGGATTGAGGTCGCGGTAATTAGGTCTTTGAATCCTGCGGCCATATGAAACTGTAAAAGTATTTTTCTTATTCAACGCATAGCTTACAAAAGCAGTCGGGAATAGATTTGTTGAATCTCTTTTGAATCCTGATTTGGAAGTCACCTGGTTGCCTTTGGCATTTGTATTTTCTACCCGCAGCCCACCCTGGATGGTCCATTTATTGATCTGCCTGTTCACATTTACATATGCAGCATTGATGTTCTCTTCGTAAATAAAATGATTGGAGCGGATCTCATCTTTCACCCATCCGCTTCCAGTATTATTCTCATAGTCCACCATATTGTTATTGCGGACGAAACTTGACTTCACGCCCAATTCGATCTTACCATTGCGGAGTGGCCTTACATAATCTGTCCGGAATGAATAGATATTGATATGGGAAGGAATATGCCCTCTTAATTCTGTATGCCCGATCTTTTGCAGTGATCCGTCAAATACATCCGTATTAAGAAGCATGTCAGAAACATTACTGTAGGTAACATAATCAATATCTGCAGTGAGTTCCCTTCCTGATGAATCGAAGGTGTGTTTCCAGTTGATGTTGCCTGTAAAATTTTTAAAACTGACGTCATTATCATTTTCCGTGATCAGCCTTCTTTTGAGATTATTACTGAGGTCGTACATATTAGCCACA
>CBIHLW010000331.1:0-3909 GCA_966210755.1 uncultured bacterium | reverse complement strand
AGAGGGATCATTTCAACTTAACTTTTATATTTTATAAATGTAAATCACGCGAACATGCAAATCTCCATTATCATAATACTTATACTGAGCCTGGTTATCATACTAATCAGGAGGTCTTTACTGCAAAAAAAGCGTACCCAAATCCGAAGGGAAAAGCTGGTAAATGCATTTCATAAGATCGCCTTTCAGAATAAATTAGTTGTTGAACATTTTGATCTTATTGACAACAGACTATTTGCGCTGGACAGGATCAATAAAAAAATGATCGTCATTGATCATACCGGTAATGAAAAGCAGGAATTATGCATACCGCTGGTTGCAATTCAGTCATCTAACTTCAATATTGAAAAAACGGCTGAAGAAAATACAGAAAAAATTTTTCTTGACCTTTATTTCAAAGGGAACAGAAAGCCGGAAAGCATTTGTTTTTTTGACCACAGCCATGACCACATTACGCAGTTTCCTTTTTTATCCAGGAAGGCGATCAACTGGAAAAACAGGATAGATATCTACAGGCAGTTCAGAACTACAGGTGTGGAGCTTTTATAGTGAAAAAACGCATGATCACTATTATTCCGCCTTACCTGCTGATTAAAGAAAGCCAGGAAGGATAGAAGATCAGATAGACGCACCTTTGATCTTCTAATCCTTCCTGGCTAAAAAAAGATGTACATACATCCCACGATATCGCATATACTTTCGAAAACTAATTTCTCATCGCTTTAAATTCCATTACCTTTTTACCCTGTTTCAATTTCATTCCTACAATTGCCTTATCTTTTATTTCAAACACCACATCAGTGTCAATGGATTTAATATAAAATTCCCCGTTGCTTTGCGGCAGCATCACAAACGCCTGTTGCTGTTCCAGTCGTCCTTTCAGTTTGCCATCTTCAATGAACACTTCCAGTGCCGGGCCCTTTTCCATTTGATAGGCACCACTGTACATTTTTAATTCATCAACAGGGATCGCAACAAATTTTCTTTCTAAAGGCATTTCATAAGGCTCATCAAAAACAATAGAAATTAATGCTTTTGATATCTGGGGGCCTTTTGAATTGAAATAATTGGATAAGAAAACAATACACACATCTTGTTCAGGAAACCGGATGAAATTGGAAAGAAATCCATCAATAGACCCTGAGTGGCTTATCCTTAATTTTCCCTTTGCGCTATCGATCTCCCATCCTAATCCATAATTATTTTTATGTACTGCATACATTTGCTTCCCTGATTCTGCAGAAATCAAACGATCCCCGTCCAGTGCACGGTCAAATGCAAAAAGGTCCCTGGCTGTACTGTACATGGAACCGGCGCCCATCATGATGGACATATCATTAAACCGCGCAGGAGCATAATCAGTTTCAGGCGATGCCTGGTAGCCCAGCGCCTTTTGTGCAGATATCCGGTCGTTTTTATCCAGACCGGTATGTTCAAGCTTTAAAGGTTTCAGTATATAATGATCGAGTAAACTTTCAAATGAAGAACCTGCAGCCAATTCTGCCACATAACTTAACAGGATATAGTTGGAATTACTGTATTCATATTTTTTACCCGGACTAAAATTGAATGCTTCATTTTTGAACCTGGAAATGGTTTTTGGAAGATCTGTTTTCTCACCGATCCATTCCGCATAATATTGCTTCATGGAACTGATGCTTTTAATGCCTGATGTATGGTTTAACAGGTTTTCCAGTAATACACTATCCCCATTTGGATAATCGGGCAGGTATTTGCTCAAAGGGTCTTTTATGGAAAGAAAACCTTTCTCCTGTAATTTTAAAATAAGCGTAGCAGTGAATGGCTTTGAAACAGACCCGATACGGTATTCGGTAAAAGCATTGTTGACCTGGTGACTATTCCTGTTGGCCTGTCCATAACCTTTTTCAAAGATCACCTTACCGTTCTTCGCGATCAGGACGGTTCCGGTAAACTGGTCATTTTTATGATAAGCTGACAGTAGGGCATCGGCTCTGGCAGTCAAATCCTGAGCTGCCATAAAGCATGGGAAAAAGCTTAAAACAATAATCAAAAACCGCATAATATTATTTATTATGCCATCAGACTACCAAAGCTAAACTGAGGTTACAGGGAATGAAATAAATTTTTAGAATGTTCTTAAGCCCACAAAAATTGATCTATTACTTATTTAAGTTGAAACACCGGCAGGTTGAACAGATAACAGGAATAGGGCGCATTTCAAAATTTGTGGATCATATATACCCAGCCGGCATTGTAACAACACCTCAATCAAGCACCATTCATTGTACTATGCAACGAATGGCTTACCCTCTTTTATGAATTCTTTTTTTACTCCATCCAATACATCAGATAAATAGATCGGCAATTGATCAGTGGAATTACTATCATTCCGTTGACCGGAGTTATTTTCCGTTATTGGTAAAATCTCCTTTTGATGGCCATTTGATTCAGACTTTTCGTGATGCCATCTTTCTACTGCTTTTAAACTGGCATAATGTACCACGTTCATTATGCTCCCGCCGCTTAATTCATACTTCTTCACCAGTTCAGGAATATCGGCGGTTTCCTTCTTATTTTCTCCCCTGGTGTTAACCGGCTTTTTCCAGAAAGATTTTGCCTCAGGAAATGCCTTTCTCCAGATCCTGCTTCTTTCATCAGGACTCGGCAATGGGAATTTTAAAATAGAATTAAAACGCCTTATAAAAGCATCATCAATATTATTCTTCATATTGGTGGCCAGTATAATCAATCCATTAAAGTCTTCAATCCGCTGAAGCAGATAGGACACTTCCTGATTGGCATATTTATCATGAGCATCTCTCACATTTGTTCTTTTACCAAAAAGAGCATCCGCTTCATCAAAAAATAATATCCAGCCTTTATCTTCCGCTCTGGCAAATAACATTTCGAGGTTCTTTTCTGTTTCACCAATGTATTTGGATACAACCATGGAAAGATCGATCTTATAAACATCTTTATTCATTTCCTTTCCTATCAAACCCGCGGTAAATGTTTTTCCTGTTCCCGGCGGACCATAAAATAATGCCCGGTATCCTTTTGACAGGCGTTTGTGCATGCCCCAGGTGTACAACAACTGGTCGTTGTACTTTACCCAGTCCAATAATTCATTTATCTGTTCTTTTAATTCTTCATTGATAACAAGGTCGTTCCATTCCAGTTCGGTATGGATCTTTTTTGCAGGAAAACTCATGCTAAAATGTGGAGGAACAGGTTTACCGTAAATAAATACTTCCATATAATCCTGCGCCAGAATGATCCTTCCACTCATGGCTGGCTCGCCCTGCTGAAGTTCTTCCAGCCATAAGATCTTTTTCTTTCCAAACAGATGATCCGACCAGAAGAGTTGCTGTATTTCCAAACTGTTCTTCCAGCTCTCTGCACCGGATAAAAAAAGAATGGTTTGCCCTGTTGGCATGAAGCCGCGGAAATTTTTTCCACGTACACCACCGATCTTTGGAAAGTCGCCCGAACCTTTCAATGCAGCTTCAATGGCCATGTCAAAAAGATCCGGCTGCACATGCGGGGCCAGTGCAATCAGTAAAACCTGTGCTTCTGCTTTATCCAAAGAATTCTGACGTATAAAATCTTTAACGGGCAACTGCCAGTATTGCAATTCAGGCATCACCGGTTCCGGTTCATTTTCCAACTGCCCGGGATCAAAATAATACCTCAGCCTGTACCGGATCAGCTTATTTAAATAAACCAGTTCAACAGGAAGACTGGTAACTGGAGCCATAGGAGTTTCATTTGCAGCATCTGTGTTCATCGTGATCAATTTATATATTTTCAATCTCCAGTTTCTTGTGAGGACTGTTGTACAACATGTGTTAATTCATGAGCAAGCAGTTTTTTCCCTTTAGCACTTTCCGGATTATAATTACCCCAATTAAAATAAATATCATTTCC
>CBIHLW010000330.1:0-3909 GCA_966210755.1 uncultured bacterium | reverse complement strand
ATGCGGTAGCCATCGTCATCTGCCGGCTTATCATAAACCCTTTTAATTTTTATTGCTGGCATAGTGCTGTTACCATTATCAAAGAGATACAATGAATTATTCAAAAATTTAAATAAGGATCTTGTCTGAATGATCAAACCCATAATAAGAATTCAAATTTAAAAATGGCTCTTAGTGATGAAGCACGGAGGAGTGCGGTGTATGCAAACAGCTATGTAGCTGAAGTTACAAAAAAAAATTAATAAAAGAGCATTTTATCTTTTATTATAAATCCGGGCATCGTCAGTGTGCACAGGGGTAATTTATTTCCATAGCCTTCCTATGGTACAGGGTGTAAATTGCGTCTGTTTAAAAGTATATATCAATGTAATCCACAACACCACTTCCTTCACAATTAGCCATGTTCTGAAGTCGCCAGTACTTCCGGTTTCTGGTTGATAAAAAAACCTGTTCTCCCTCGCGGGTGCAGGTATCACCCTGATTCAGGGTTTGCACTTTTTCCCGGATGGTTCCGCGAAACTTCAATTCAAGAGGATCGATCACTTTCAGTTCTCCATCAATGGTAATAAAATTGCCCTGGCGGTCTCTTTGTTCACCGGTTACCCTGAACCAGCCACTATCCGCCGGCTGAATATGCACCTTACCGGGCCTGTCCCAGCCAATCCAGTGCAACGTAAAATCGTGTGTACCCGGGTACAGGATGGATGGCACCGGAATCTTTGCCGAATCTTCATTCACCCGTGGATGTTCATTTATTAGGTATCCGGAACTGTCAGCCTGCTGACCGGGTTCAGTTATCACCACTGCATCCTTCCCTTCCTGCCTGTGGTTACAGGAACAGAAGAAAAGGGTGATCCAGGCGAAGCTGAAAATAAAAGCAGGCGTGGTCATACTATACTATTTGATTTGAATGAATCAAATACCAGGCCTTGCTAAGATTTTATTAAATGGACGATATAAATCAGAAGGTCCATGATCAAAATTGTTTGAAAATGATCAAAGAAAAATTGCAGGGCCCTACCCCCGGCTATTTGCAGGTCAGCGAAATCATTAATATGCTCTTGCAAACAATACCCTCTGTTCACTTGGCTTACCCGTAAGGATACAGGTACCCTGTTCTTTATTATTATTCAAAGGGATACATCTTATGGTTGCTTTGGTTTTTTCTTTGATGATGTCTTCGGTCTCCGCAGTTCCATCCCAGTGCGCAGAAACGAATCCGCCTTTTTCGTCGAGTAACCTTACAAATTCTTCCCAGCTGTCTGCATTTGTTGAATGTGCTTCTCTGAATAACTTTGCCCTGTTGAACAAATTTTCCTGGATCTCCTCCAGTAAATTTTTTATATGGTCCACAATGCCATCCAGTGAAATCGTCTGCTTTTCTTTTGTATCCCTGCGTGCCACTTCAACAAGATTATTTGCAAGATCCCTCGCGCCCAGTGCAATTCTCACCGGCACGCCCTTCAATTCATATTCGGCAAACTTCCATCCGGGCCTGTTGTTATCATTATCATCGTACTTTGCACTGATACCTAAGGCTTTTAATTGCTTCATGATCTCAGCTGCCTTATCGCCCACCTGTTGTTTTTGTTCATCTCCCTTATAAATGGGAACGATCACCACCTGCAATGGTGCGATCCGCGGAGGCAATACCAGTCCGTCATCATCGCTATGGGCCATTACCAGTGCACCGATCAGTCTTGTACTCACACCCCAGCTGGTTGCCCACACATATTCCTGTTTATTTTCCCTGCTTAAAAATTTAACTTCAAAGGCTTTTGCAAAATTTTGTCCAAGGAAGTGTGAAGTTCCCGCCTGCAACGCTTTTCCATCCTGCATCAGTGCTTCAATGCAATAAGTATCCTCCGCACCCGCAAAGCGTTCTCCTGGAGTTTTTACACCACGAATTACTGGCAGGGCCATATACTGCTCCGCAAATGTTGCATATACTTCCAGCATCTTTTCCGTTTCTTCAATGGCCTCTTCTTTTGTTGCGTGAGCCGTATGTCCTTCCTGCCATAAGAATTCGGCAGTGCGCAAAAACAACCTGGTGCGCATTTCCCATCTTACCACGTTGGCCCATTGATTGATCAGGATAGGCAGGTCGCGGTAACTCTGGATCCAGTCCTTATAGGTATTCCAGATGATGGCCTCACTGGTTGGACGAACCACCAGTTCTTCTTCAAGCCTGGCTTCAGGATCCACCACCAGTTTTCCTTTATTATCAGGATCCGATTTCAGGCGGTAATGGGTAACCACTGCACATTCCTTTGCAAAGCCTTCAGCATTTTTTTCTTCCGCTTCAAAGAGTGACTTTGGAACGAACAAAGGGAAATAAGCATTCTGGTGACCGGTTTCCTTGAACATCCTGTCCAGTTCATCCCTCATGTTTTCCCAAAGTGCATAGCCATATGGTTTAATTACCATACATCCTCTTACGGCCGAATAATCCGCAAGTCCGCCTTTGATCACGAGGTCATTATACCATTGCGAATAATCTGCTTCCCTTGTTGCGATCTCCTTTCCCATGTAAACTGTTATTTTATATTTGACCAGACCTCCGAAACAGGAGGCAATTACCGTAATTTGTATTTAAATAATACCCGGCAAACCGGGGATATTTATTATCTTTTACTTAACAGCAAATTGTTGAAATTTACTATCGGATGGCAAAAGTAACATTAACCCCTAAAACATCTGCCATGAAATCTTTTATACTCCCTTTGCTTGCTATTGTAATTGTTTTTTCAAGTTGCACTTCAGTATACAAATCCGGACAAACACCGGACGATGTTTATTATTCACCTGCACGCCCGCAGGATGAATATGTGCATTCGGACAGAAATGCTGACCGCCGTTACCGTTATGACGAAGATGCTTACCGCGACGACCGTTACCTGCGTATGAAGATCAGGGACAGGCGTTATAGCGGATTGTATGACGACTATTATTCTTACAATCCTTACAACTACCATTATTATAACAGCTCACTTTATTATAATAGTCCATGGAGTTCTTACAGCTATTGGAATTATCATTACAATCCTTACTGCACACCTCCTGTTATTATAAAGAATCCAGGAAGGACGGCTTATAACAGACCACGCACGTTTGATCTAAGTGTTTACAATAATCCAAACACCAATACCAACCCGAAAGGTTCCAGAAACTTTGGTAACAGTAACAGCAACAGCAGCACCCGTTACGGAAATACCAACAACAATAATTACCGCGGCAGTGGCACGAATGCGGGTGGATTTCTGAGAGGTGCTTTTGGATCGGACAACAACAGCGGTTCACGCAACTCCAGTTCGAATTCCAATTCGAATTCGGGAGTTAAGAGCACACCTTCTTCGTCTTCTTCCGGAAGCAACAAATCTTCATCGGGAAGTACCAATGCCCCAACCAGGAAATTTTAAGAAAGAAGCACTTAATGTAAAATATAAGTTCATTTAAAGGATGCTCAGGCATCCATGGATTCCCTTGTGTCTTTGCTGTTCATTATTCAGCAATAAAAAAACTTATTATGAAGAAAGTTCTATTCATATTGTCTGGAGTTCTTTCCATTTATTCAGTCAAAGCCCAGGAGCCCGCCGATGCATTGCGCTATTCCTGGTATGTGCCTGGTGCCAGCGCCAGGATCAAGGCGGTTGGTGGTTCCATGGGATCACTGGGTGGTGACATTACAGCCACTTTTGTAAATCCGGCCGGTCTGGCGTTTTACAGAACGGGTGATTTTATTATAAGTCCGGCTTATCAATTCGGCAAAACAAAAGCAGATTATTTTGGCAGGCGTGAGCAGGATACCACCAATAAATTTACGTGGGGCACAACCGGTTTTGTGATTGGAGGCGGAAGCAGCGACCGCACCATCCGCAATTCCGCATTGAGCATAGCTTATAACCGCAC
>CBIHLW010000329.1:0-3936 GCA_966210755.1 uncultured bacterium | reverse complement strand
GGCTGGATCTTAATGCAAAAGACTGTTATCATCATTGCGGGGCCAACGGCAGGAGGTAAAACATCAGTGGCCATTGATGTAGCCAGGCATTTTCAAACTGAGATCATTTCTGCGGATAGCCGTCAGTGTTATAAGGAACTGAATATTGGGGTGGCAAGACCGTCGGCTGAGGAATTATCTGCGGTAACACATCATTTCATTGCTACCCACTCCATTCATGATAAGGTGACCGCAGCAGATTTTGAATCCTATGCCTTACAGAAATGCAGTGCACTCTTCGATAAAAAGGACATTGTGGTGATGGTGGGTGGTACCGGTTTGTATATAAAGGCATTTTGTGAAGGTCTTGATCCCATACCCGAAGTGCCCTTGCTAATTCGCGCATCAGTAATCGAAGAATACAAACAAAAAGGCTTAGCCTGGTTACAGCAGCAGGTTCAGATACATGATCCTTTATTTTATGCATCAGCGGAGATCAAAAATCCGCACAGGCTGATGCGGGCCCTTGAAGTGTATAGAGCCACGGGCCGGTCGGTCAACAATTTCAAAACAGGTAAAAAAGCAAAAAGGGATTTTAATATCATCAGTACAGGTTTGGAATTGCCGAAAGAAGAATTGGTTAGCCGCATTCATCAGCGCGTAGATAATATGATGCAGATGGGTTTGGAAACGGAAGCCCGGTCGCTGCTGCCTTATCAGCATCTCAATGCCTTGCAGACCGTAGGTTATAAAGAATTATTCAGCCATTTTAACGGCAGCTGTTCCCTGAATGAAGCAGTTGATCTGATTAAAAAAAATACCAGGCAATATGCCAAAAGGCAAATGACCTGGTTTAAAAAAGATCCGGGCTATAAATGGTTTCCTCCTGATGCTTTACCCGTCATTCACTGGCTACAGTCCAGCATCCATTAGGGCTGTTGTTCCGGCAGGTAAATATAAAATGCAGCACCTTCATTTTCCCTTCCTTCCGCACGTATGTAGCCATGATGATTATCAACCACCTTGCGGCAAAGCGCCAGGCCAATGCCTGAACCGGGATAATATTGCTTATCATTCAGTCTTTTGAATAAGCCAAAGATCTGGTCAACATATTCCTGTTTAAACCCTATGCCGTTATCCTTTATAATGATCTCGTAATAGGTTAACTTTTCCAGCGATGGCGGTCTTTCGTTTTCATTCAATTTTCTGCACCTTATTTCTACTTCGGCTCTTTGATCCTGTTTGGCAAATTTTAGTGAGTTATTCAGCAGGTTATAAAAAAGCTGGTTCATTTGAAGTGGTATGGCCTTTATCACCGGCAAATTATCATAAATGATATGGGCATTCTTTTGCGTGATCACAAGGTCAAGGTCCTGCATTACGCCTTCAATTACAGTGGTAAGATCTGTTTCAATGAAATGCTCTTCTTTCCGCACGCTTGAGAAACTCAGGATGTCTTTTATCAATGATGACATCCTTTCGGCAGCGGACAGTATTTTTTTCAATTGCTGTTGTCCTTTTTCGTCAAGCTTTTCCGATTGCGTATCCTGTAATACGCTGCCAAAGGCCCGGATCTTCCGCAGGGGTTCCTGCAGATCATGACTGGCCGCATAGGCATATTGCTCCAGTTCGGAATTTGATCTTTCAAGTTCCTTGATATTTTCCTTTAATTCTTCCTCATACATTTTTATTTCAGTGATGTTGTGAAATGTAGCCGTAACACCATCTTCAAGTCTGGCCAGGGAGATCATGAACCATACATTTTTTCCTTCTATGGTGTATTGGTTTTCCACCTGAATTGGTTTGCCGGTTTCAACAACCTGCACGTATTTGTCAAACAACCCTTTTTCCCTGATGGCTTCCGGCAGTTCAGAAATGAGTTTCCCAATTAATTGCTGCGAATGCAATTTTAAAACCTTGTTCAGTGCCTTGTTGATGAATTCGATCTTGAAATCTGTGATCTCACCGTCATTCCAAATAGCCTTGTAATGCACAATTCCGTTTTGAGATGTATTGAGAATAGATTCAAGGAATCCTTCCAGCCACCTGCTTTTTCTTGAAAGGAAAAATATGGAGATGAAGGTGTAGAGAAGTATGCCAACGCCCACCACCCCAAATGCGGTAGTAAGCAGGTTATTATTGCGGGTATATGCTTTGAGCTTTTTATTCCTTTCCATCAAAAGAGCTTCTTCTCTTTCAATTCCTTTGTTGATCAGATCGTGTATGATGAAATATTTGTAAAGCCGGTATCCCTGGCCGGATTCTATGATCTCTGAAATATCATAATTAAGAAGGGTGTCCAGTTCCAGGTTGATCATAAGTTGAAGGCTGTCGGCCATTCTGTATTGTTCAGGATTATCAAACACCAGTAGTTTCAATACTTCAAGTTCACCGCGGATCTTAACTGCATCTGATTTGTAGAGTTCATAAAAATCCTTTTGTAAAATATGGTTATAGCGGGGGCTATAGATCTGTGCACTTTTAAAATGGTTGGAGATATTTCCTAATACTGTGATCACCTGTCTGGTATTATCCACTGCATCTGAATAGCTTCTTACATTTTGAAAACTGAGGCGGTTTAAGATGATCACCGCCAGCAGCATGATGAATGATATAAGAAAGGCATAAAGATTTCTTTTACTCATGTATTTTAGTCAAAGGTGTTTTTCAATCTGCCAAAATTAAACCAGTTTTGCTGGTTCATATGTTTGCAAAAATAAAGGGCACCGGTTGATGCCCTTTTTCTATAGTGAAGTTCTGGTGTCAGATCTTGAATCCCAAAGTGAGAAAAACGTTACCTGCAGTATGTTTGAGCGCAGCGCCTGAATATGGATTATTGGCAAGCCTGTATGCAAAATGCGTATCCTTGTTCACAGCATGAACATAGGTGAGATCAACAAAAAAACCTTTATTGCGGTAACCAAGTCCGCCGCTAAGGTTGAGTTTGCTCCCCTTTTCCCCATTGATGTTTTTATATGGATTGCCATAATAAGCAGCACCAAGTCTTACCATGATGGTTGTGAATTTCAATTCCCCGCCTGCACGGAAGTTAAAGGCTCCTTTATAGGAATTATCAATGGCCGTATTTAATTCTTTCAAATAATTTTTGGTAGAGGGATCATACACTGATTCATCATCAGGGCTGAATGAAGAGGCTTTATAATTCACATACTCAACATCGGCAGTTAGGAAACCTCTTTGCCTTGTTACATCCTGTATCTCCCTGATCACATACGATACACTGCCTATCAGTTTATAGGGCGTGATGTAGGTATATTTGAATTCCGACGGACCATTGCCGGTATAGTCTGCAGAATAATCGGTAAGTATTCCACCGGGGCCTTCCACATCGGTGGTTATCCAGGATTCATACCTGTCGGTAAGGCTGTAAAGTGTAGGAGAGTGAACGGCGAATCCCAGTCTCCAGTATTCAACGGGTTTATAGATCAGGCCTGCTTTTACATTAAGGCCTACACCACTCGTTTTTAATTCTTCGTGAACCTCCGCAAAATTAAACTGGTTGTTGCTGTTCTCCGTTGCATCTGCTTCAAGAAAATTTGATACCCGGTTATAGTGCAGGATGGGAACACCAAAACTTCCGCCGATCATTAATTTATCCCTCACATTAACGGCAAGACCAAGCGCCAGTTCATCTATGCCACCTTTAGTATTCACCATGTTTTCCTGTAATAATCCCGTGGATAGTAAATTGGCGGAACGGCTTTGGAAATTGAAATTTCCATTGGTGCCACCTCCAACCGTATCAACCCAGTAAGTATTAAAGGCCAGGCTTGATCCGAAAGGATAACCTGTAGAAAGCGTATTGCCATCCTTGATATTATTCCGCCGGATCTCTTCAAGATATTTTTGAGAATAAGAACTTTGATTGTTTTGTCCGCGGTAAAGAATATTACTGTTGAAATCTGCAGTGCGGTTATAAGCAATTCTCAATGCGGA
>CBIHLW010000328.1:0-3961 GCA_966210755.1 uncultured bacterium | reverse complement strand
TGGCTATGCTGGTCTCTTGCATTTCTCTTAAAAATATATCACTTTCGAAAGAATAAGGAAGAAGGAAGGCAAGTTTAACGGCAGCAATGGCCTTACCCATATCCACGATCATTACTATGGTACCCCATTTTGGTCCCAATACCCTGTAAGTATTGGTGGCACCCGAGTTTCCACTACCATAATCACGGATGTCAATATCAAAGAAGTATTTACTCACCCAGACAGCTGTGGGAATACTTCCAATAAGGTAAGCAAGAAGGATCAACAAAGTTTCATTCATAGAATGATGGGTTCAAGTTGGTCAGCAAATTTAATAAAAATCGGCTGGGATTTCATGTTAAATTAAACTACGTATCATAATTACTTAATAAAGAGTAAGGAAATCCAATTGTTACGTTCGCTTTTTCTGACCAATTTCAATTGCAGCGTAGTGCAGGCAGCAATAATAGCGGCTTCGTGATCTGTTAACAATCCGCTTAATAATAAATATCCTCCAGGATATAAACAGGTATACATGTTCGTTATATGATCCAGGATCACATTCCGGTTAATATTGGCAAGTATCACATCAAAGTGCTGAATATTTATTTCAGCTGATAATTCCAGTGTGATCTTCGAACAATGATTCATGCTGATATTTTCTTTAGCATTCTCAATGCTCCATAGATCGTTATCTATCGCCAATACATTTTTGGCCCCAAGCTTTTCCGCAAGTATGGCAAGTATGCCTGTACCGGTTCCGAAATCAAAAACAGATCTGTTCTTAAAATCTATTTCTTTCATTTGTGCCATCATCATGTATGTAGTTGCATGATGGCCTGTTCCAAAACTCATTTTAGGGGTAATGATGATATCATATGGAATGCCGGGAATGGTTTCATGGAAATGAGCTCTGACCAAACAAATATCTTCAACCAGTACAGGTTGAAAATTTTTCTCCCACACTTCATTCCAGTTTTGATCTGCGATAGTACCGGTTTCAAAACTGTGCGCTTTTAAGATCTCATTGATTTCATAGCTCTTAAAATTCAATTCAGGAAAATAGGCGATCAACAATTCATCTGTCTGCTCAAAACCCAGGGCGCCCAGATCAGATAATTCACTGATCAGTATATCCTGCTCCTGTTCTCCGGCTGTAATACTTATCCTTATGCTATTCATTTGATAAAATTAAAAAAGGCTGTCAGCGGTAAGCAGACAGCCTTAAGTATGTTCAATGAAAAATCAGCTCACTATTCTGCACTTCTGGGTTCTTCCGAATCCTGTTCTTTCTGTTCCCTGTTACCCTGGCTTTTTTCAAATTTTGGCCTGTCGGTCCTTTGTCCCTGTGGACGTTCACCCCTGTCTCCACCACCATCACGTGGCCTTTCATCACGCACGCCTTCAGGTTTAGGCAACAATACTTTTCTTGATAATTTGAATTTTCCTGTTTTGGGATCCGTTCCGGTTAGTTTAACCTTTACCTTGTCTCCCTCATTCAGTACACCTTCCAGTGTATCAAGCCTTTTCCAGCTTACCTCAGATATATGAAGTAACCCTTGTTTGCCAGGCAGGAATTCAACAAAAGCTCCATAAGGCATGATCGATTTTACAACAGCCTCATATTCGTCTCCTTCGGTTGGAACAGCCACAATTCCTTTCACCCAGTTGTGTGCCCTTTCCACTTTTTCTTTTTCCGTACCAAAAATGCTCACCTCACCCATATTGTTCTTTTCTTCAATATTGATAGTGGTTCCTGTTTCTCTTTGTATCTCCTGAATGATCTTACCACCTGGTCCTATCACGGCTCCAATAAACTCGCGGTCTATGAACATTTTAACCATCCTTGGCGCATGCGGCTTCACTTCAGAACGGGCTTCCGGAATACACTGATACATGGCATCAAGAATATGAAGTCTGCCGCGTTTAGCCTGGTCAAGGGCCTTGCGCATTACTTCCATGGAAAGTCCGTCAACCTTAATATCCATCTGGATCCCGCAAATACCATCTCTTGTACCGGTAACCTTGAAGTCCATATCACCCAGATGATCTTCATCTCCCAGAATATCGGTAAGGATAGCAAATTTGTCACCTTTTGAGATCAATCCCATCGCAACCCCGGAAACGTGTTTTGGTAAAGGAACACCTGCATCAAACAATGCCAGTGAACCCGCACATACGGTGGCCATGGAAGAAGATCCGTTACTTTCAAGAATATCACTCACCACACGGATAGTATAGGCATAATCGGCACCGGGCATCATTTGTTTCAATGAACGCTGGGCCAGATTTCCATGGCCAACTTCACGACGGCCGGGACCCCTGAGGAACTTAACTTCTCCGGTTGAAAATGGAGGAAAATTATAGTGTAAAATGAATTTTGAATATTCAGATTTGGCTGCACTTTCAACCAGCAGTTCATCCAGCGGAGTACCTAAGGTAACTGTGGTGAGTGATTGTGTTTCTCCCCTGGTGAATAAAGCAGCACCGTGTGGGGTGGGTAAGATATCAACTTCCATATCAAGAGGACGCACATCTTCAAGACCTCTTCCATCAAGGCGTACCTTGTCGTTCAACACCATATCTCTTACAACATGGTATTGCAGATCTGCCAGATAATTCTTTACCAGTTTTTTGGTATCATCATCTATCTCTTCACCTTCAGGGAGATTGGCTTCTTTGGCGAGGGTGATCTTTAATTCTTCAAATATGGTTTTATATGCTTCTTTCCTTTGGGCTTTTGGAAGAATGGCTTTTGAGAATTCATAGATCCTGTGCCTGGCAAAATCATCGATCCTTTGCTTTAATGCTTCATTTTCCACAGGTTTGGTATATTCCCTTTTTGGTGCCACACCAACCATGTCCCGCAGTTCTTCCTGGGCTTTGATTTGTTTGCGGATGGCTTCATGACCTATTTCAATGGCTTTGATCACATCTTCCTCACTGCATTCTTTGGCTTCACCTTCCACCATCATTATGTTCTTTTCTGTGGCGGCAATAATGAAGTCCAGTTCTGAATGCTCCATCTGACTGCGGGTGGGATTGATAACAAATGACCCGTTTACCCTGCTCACCCTTACTTCTGAAATGATCTCCTGAATAGGAACAGTAGAAACGGCAAGCGCTGCTGATGCGGCCAGACAGGCAAGTGCATCAGGCACTACTTCCATATCGGACGATATAAGTGTAACGATCACCTGAACTTCGCAGAAATAATCATCAGGGAAAAGCGGGCGAAGTGCCCTGTCTATCAGTCTGGAAATAAGTATCTCGGAATCACTAAGCCTGCCTTCTCTTTTGAAGAATGAACCGGGTATGCGGCCTGCAGAAGCAAATTTCTCCATGTAGTCCACGCTTAGCGGGAAGAATTCCTGTCCTGGTTTTGGCTCTTCTGATGCTACAACTGTTGCGAGCATGATGCTGTTGCCCATTTTTACAGTTACAGAACCATCGGCCTGGCGTGCAAGCCTTCCGGTTTCAATGGTTATTTCACGGCCATCGCCTATATCAAATGTTTTACTGAATTTTTGTGATAACATAAGTTGATTTTGAAGGTGGTAATTGTTGAAAAAAATAAGACCATATAAAAGCCAAAACCCAACTGGTGTAAGTTGGGTGGCGTATGAATAATTTCGATCTTATTTCCTGATTCCTAATTTTTCGATCAGTTCGCGGTAACCTTTAAGGTTATGTTTTTGCAGGTAGTTCAATAAACGGCGGCGCTTACCTACCAATTGCATCAATCCGCGGTGAGTAGAAAAATCTTTTTTGTTCTGCTGTAAATGTGCAGCAATTTGAGCCATACGCTCTGTAAGTAAGGCAATCTGACCCTCAATTGAACCTGTGTTTTGTGCAGAACCAGCGTAGTTGGTAAAAATGCTGGCTTTTTTTTCTTTTGTTACTGGCATCTTTGACTTTTTAAACTGACACCCCAATTAGATGTCTTTTGTTTTGACTTTATTTTGGCGGCAAAGGTAAGGGA
>CBIHLW010000327.1:0-3984 GCA_966210755.1 uncultured bacterium | reverse complement strand
GTTCCATTCACTGTCGCGTCGCGCCAGGTAATCATTTACCGTTACGATATGTACACCTTCACCGGCCAGCGCATTCAAATAAGCAGGCAGCGTTGAAACCAGTGTTTTACCTTCACCCGTTGCCATCTCTGCAATCTTACCCTGGTGCAGAACCATACCACCTATCAGCTGCACATCGTAATGCACCATGTTCCAGGTGATCTGCCCGCCACCGGCTGTCCAGGTATTTTTGTAAATGGATTTATCACCCCTGATGCTGATATGATTTTTTACTACACTGAAGTCCCTGTCCAACTGGGTTGCTGTAGATTCGAGTTCCTCATTTTCCTTAAAACGCCTGGCTGTTTCTTTTACAACTGCAAATGCTTCGGGAAGGATCTCTTTTAGTATCTCCTCAATTTTCTGGTCGCGGTCCTTTTTTAGCTTATCTACTTCCTGGTAAATGGCATCCTTGCCTACGAGATCCTCAAAGGGTAATTCTTCGGCTCTTGAATTGGTTTCTGCAATTTGCGCATCGATGTCCCTGAGGTGGTTGGCAATTCTTTCCCGGAACTCCTGTGTTTTATTTCTTAGCTCATCGTTGCTGAGCGTTTGGTATGCCTCAAAGTTCTGGTTGATCTGTGAAACCAGCGGCAGTACCATCTTAACATCTTTCTCAGATTTGCTGCCTCCGAATATCTTTGTAATGAAGCCGATCATCTTTATGAAATCTTTTAATTAAGTAAAAGGTTGTTGTAGCGGCAAACCGCTTAACTAACCGGGGTAATCTTTTTTGTTGTCAAAAAAGGTGCTAATGTATTCAAAAGCCAATTTGACAGGGCGTCAAAGATAAATCAAAATGAAGTGTTCCCATTAGCTATTTAACGCGGGCGGTAACAGTAAAAGGTTTTACATTTTGTTTAACGTACTTTGCCATTATCCGGGAATTAATCAGAAAATATATGAGGTGGAATTCGATCATAGCATTATTATTATTTACGGTCATTATGGCTGGTTGTAATGAAAATAAGGATGTGAAGGCAGACGCCAGTGACCTGGGAAATATCTACCTGGATTACACCATTACTGCAGCAGAGACCAATGAATTCGTGACCTGTAAATTTCAATTCCTGCAGGGTGGTGCTGATGGAGAGGCCATTAAATTGAAAGATTCGGCCAGTATACAATTGGATGGTAAACCAATTTCACCGGACAGTAGCCGTTTCAACGGGGTCTATTATGAAGTTGTATTGCCTTTCGAGGATTTCAAAGGGAAACATACCATCGTGTTCACTTCATTTGGGAAAAAATTTACGGAGCAATTTGAGTTCGCTCCTTTTTCTTTAGCCACACCATTACCTCCTGTGATCAAAAGAAATGAGCTGACCGTTAAACTAAAGGATTTTCCTTTGAACAGAACGCCTTTGCGGCTGGTAATGACGGATACGGCATTTGGTACAAGCTGGATCAACCAGCCTGTGGCTGTTACCAATGCAGAACTTAAAATTACTGTTCAAATGCTGGCCCGTTTAAAGAATGGTCCGATAGGATTTGAACTTCACCGGGAAAAGGAAAGCGCATTAAAAGAAACAACAAAAGCAGGGGGAAGAATTACCCTTACCTATTCTTTAAAAAGAGAATTTGAACTGGTTAATTAACCCGCATCACCGGTTGGCAGACAGCTCGAGAACGAAATGATGCGCATTCATAATAAATCCATGATTCAAATAAAGCCGGTGGGCGTCATGCCTCCAGTGCCCGGAATCCAGGTGTATGCTTTGAAGCCCTTCAGACCTGGATAATCCGATCACATGCTTCAATAAAATGCCGGCATAACCTTTTCCCCGGCAGTTGGGAAGGGTACAGAGGTCGTCAATATAAATGCTTTTTCCCCTGTAAAGCATGGTTGTGTACCGGAACCCGCAGAAGGCCACCGCCTTTCCCTTTTCTTCAATATAGATCATATGATACCCTTCGTCAAGCATGGTCAGCACCAGTTCAATATAGGTTTCAGGCGTTAACAGAGGCCTGAGCTCATGAACCACTTCCCAGCAGTCCAAAAAATCCTCTTTAGTGGTGGCTGTCTTGATTTCCATGCCCCAAATTAAACCCAAATTTGGCAGGTTAATAAATATGGAATGCCGTACTTTTGCGGCCCGAATAGCAGTTCAAAGTTCAAAGCGTTCCAATCCAGACTCTATAAGTTAAGACGACTGACTTTGAACTTTGAACTATAAACTTTAAACTAGAAAAATGGCCGGCCAGTTAAAAGAAGTCCGTAACAGGATCAAATCCGTTCAAAGTACGCAGCAGATCACAAAGGCAATGAAAATGGTGAGCGCAGCTAAATTGCGTCGTGCGCAGGATTCCATTGTTCAAATGCGTCCCTATGCCAGAAAGCTGCAGGATATGCTCAGTAATATTGTGAGCAATACCCAGGTGGAAGGGAGTAATACGCTTGCAACAGAACGGCCTGTGGAAAAAGTATTATTGATCGTGATCACCTCAGACCGCGGACTGGCAGGTGCCTACAATGCCAACGTTATCAAACTGGCCAAACAAACCATAAAGGAAAAATATGCTACCCAGTTTAGCAGGGGCAACGTTACCATCTGGAGCATTGGTAAAAAAGGATATGAGCACTTTGTAAAAAATAATTACAAGGTTAACGACAGTCATAAGGATATATTCCTGAAACTCACTTTTGAAAATGTTCAGGCAGCGGCTCAGGATGCCGTAAAAGCATTCAGGGAAAAAGAATTTGATGCGGTTGAGATCGTATACAGCGAATTCAAAAATGCGGCAACGCAACGTTTTGTAGTTGAGCAATTTTTACCAATACCCAAAACTGCCGGTTCAGGCAGTGGTGTAAAGGCCGATTTCATTTTCGATCCAAACCAGGAAGAGCTGATCGCAGAACTTATGCCCAAGATCCTCAATACGCAATTATTTAAAGCCGTACTGGATGCCAATGCTTCCGAGCATGGTGCCCGTATGACGGCTATGGATAAGGCAAGCGAAAATGCGAATGAGCTGTTACGCAGCCTCAAGATCTCTTATAACAGGGCAAGACAGGCGGCCATCACTACCGAACTTACCGAGATCGTAAGTGGTGCAGCTGCATTGCAGGGATAATACGCCCTGTACGCCGCCTGATGGGCGGTAACTAAGTGAAGACTCAAAAAAAATTACGGTATTCAATTATTATAATCTTCAAGTCGAAGCATGTCTGAAAATGAAAATAGCGAAGGACCTAAGTTCTCCGAATTTGGAGGGACGCAGGGACTTATTCCACATATCGAAGCTTTGATCTTTGCGAGCGATAAGCCACTCACCACTTTAGAGCTTACTGATCTCATAAACCAGGCTTTTGGTTTCATGGAAGATAAGATCGTGGTTGACCAGGTGGAAGCAGCTATGGATGGTATAGTTGAAAAATATAATTCTGAATTTTATCCATTCGAAGTAAGACAGAGTGGTGGCGGATGGCAATTCCTTACCAAAAAAGATTTTCATAAGACCGTTGCCCAGTTAAATGGTGAAAAATTTTTAAAGCGGCTTTCTGCCGCTGCTTTGGAAACCCTTGCTATAGTTGCCTATAAACAACCGGTAACAAAAGGTGAGATCGAAGCCATTCGCGGAGTAAGCTCCGATTATGCCGTTCAAAAATTACTTGAAAAAGAATTGATCGTTATTACCGGACGAAATGAAAAATTACCAGGACATCCATTGGTTTATGCCACTTCCAAAAACTTTATGGATTATTTCGGCATCAATTCACCCGAAGACCTTCCCAGGATCAAAGAGGTGCTTGCCGACCAATTGGTGGAACCCACCATTGTACACCATACCGATTTTGAACCGGGGGAATTAGCTGTTTCGGATAACGGCGAACTGATTGTTGACCAGGAAATTTCCGGAGCGGAAGAGGAAGGTTTTATAAATGGACATAGTTTTGGTGAAATGGAAGTTGCCCCTGAAAATTCACCGGCAGAACAGGATGAA
>CBIHLW010000326.1:0-4012 GCA_966210755.1 uncultured bacterium | reverse complement strand
TTTTTTAAACAACTGGCAATTTTTATCCGGTAAAAAATTACCTCGAAGGATAAACCAGCTTTGCCACTTTCCCATTACCACCTGCCAGGTATACGGTTCTGCCTATCTTGGCTATGCGGCAAACATGAAATCCTTCATTTGAAATAGGTTTCCAGTTAATGGCATTGTCAATGGTATAATCAACACCGTTCAATCCGCAGGTTACCAGAATTCTTTTATCCAGATATTCAACACAGCTGCGGTATCCATTAGGTGGTGTTTTAGATGCTTTCCAGGTTTTACCTCGGTCAAGACTATAAAAACAATTCAGGCTGTCCGATTCAGGTTGATTAAAATCTCCACCAACCACCACAAAACGGTCTGCCCCTTTTTTATGATACCGGTTCCATACTGCAATGGAATTAGCCCCTGTGGTTTCCTTTCCCTGTATAATGGGCAATGTGAATTTCTCATCCTGTATAAACACACTTGATCTTAATCCGCCGGAAATAAAAATGGCTTCATCATTTGCAAGCGCCCGTACATTAGTTCCGCTTGCAGCAAAGCAGGCTTCCCCACTATCGGCAACAGGCCTGTATTGTTCTGGAACATCCTGCCAGGTTCTTCCATTATCAAAGGTTCTGACAACAAAAAATTTCCCATTGACCGGGTCACCTATCACTATGCCGGCATGTTCATTCCAGAATTCCATGGCATCTAAAAACATACCCTTTGTTTTGTTCTCGTATACCACTTTCCAGGTTTCACCGCCATCAGCGGTACGCAGTATGTAGGCCGGGTCCTTATCACTCGAATTCATAATGATTGCTGTGCTGGCATCAAACGCTTCAATATCCCTGAATTCTGATTTTTCAAATCCCTTTACCTTCATCCACTTCCAGTCTTTACCACCATTGCTGCTTTTGCCAATGGTGCCATTGCTGCCGCTCACCCATACCACTTCATCATTCACAACACTTAAGCCACGGAGAGAGGTTTTAGTTCCCGAAGTGAGGATTTCAAGTTTTGGAATTACTGGTTTTTGTGCAATTGATAAAAAAGAAAAGAGGAATAAAATGCAGCTAAAAAGGCTTTTCATTTATGATTTTTGAAGAAGACAAGATAATTAAATTGTTGATGTTTTTATTCAAAGGATGGTTATTACCTATATGTATTAAATCTTATCTTAAATGGCAGGGCGAAAATCTGGATTTTTACAACAGTATGTAAAATATTGTGACAAATGAAAACAGGCTAACTATTATAACATGCTGACCTGCTCAGTTCTTCAATTTCTTTGCAAACACTTTCTGGAATTTTTCAAGTTTGGGCCTTATTACTACAGAACAATAAGGATTATTGTTTTTGTTATTTTCGTAGTATTCCTGGTGATAGTCTTCAGCGTTATAAAATTTACCAAGAGAAGCGATCTCAGTTACTATGGGTTTATCATAAGCCCCGCTGTTATTTAATTCTTTAGTATAGTATTCAGCTTTTTCTTTTTGTTCGGGTGTATGATAAAATATCGCACTGCGGTATTGGGTACCTACATCTGCGCCCTGGCGGTTGAGGCTTGTTGGATCATGAACTTCAAAGAATACTTCCAGCAATTCATCGTAACTGATCTTATCAGCTTCATATACAATCTGAACGCATTCCGCATGCCCGGTTTCACCGCTGCAAACTTCTTTGTAAGTTGGGTTTTTTACATGTCCGCCTGTATAACCCGAAGTAACACTCAAAACACCATTCAACGATTCAAAAATGGCTTCAGTACACCAGAAGCAACCTGTAGCAAAAGTTGCCGTGTCAGTTTTTTCTCCGGCATGTACATTGAGAAGTGAAGTGCTCATTGTCTTATATTTTTTTTCGGAATTACACGCAACTATTGTGCAGAAACTAATAAGACCAAAAAGTGTTTTAAGGATCATACGATTACTTGGAGGACAAATTTCAGACTGAATATAGAAAAGGAAAAGCCAACATCACAGTTTTAACACCCTGTTTGGACAAGCTTTTGCATAAATTTAGAAGATTGGGCTGCCTAAATTTGCAAAAACCTGTTATATATAAATGAAACTGTATCCAGATTCTGCCCCGGTGCAACTAGAATTTGATAAGATCAAAATGCTGCTTAAGGAAAAATGCCGCACCGAATATGCAAAATCAAAGGCTTCTGAACTTCGCATACATACCAAAAAAGACTTTATTGAAAGGGAATTAAAGCAATCTCACGAGTACAAACAGCTGGAGATGAATAGCATCCATTTCCCTAACGATTATGTTTTGAATCTTTCCCGGGAATTAAAACTATTGAATATTCATGGGGCCATGCTGGCCGGAGAAGAATTGGTTTCTATCAGAAAACTACTCATTTGCATGGAAAGTATTTTCAGGTGGTTTGATGCAGAGCGAAAAGAAACCTATAACGCATTAGTGCAGGTAATTTCCAATATTCATTATGAACCCGCCATCCTTAAGCTGATCAATGATGTGATAGATGATAACGGCAACGTAAAAGATAATGCTTCTCCGGAACTCCAGTCTATCAGAATGAATCTTTTCCGGAAGCGAAATGAATTGCGAAAGTTGTTCGACCGTGTTGTTGGAAAATTAAATAAGCAGGGATACCTGGCCGAAATTGAAGAGAGCTTTATGAATGGAAGAAGGGTAGTGGCCGTTTTTGCCGAACAAAAAAGACTGGTGAAGGGTATACTGCATGGGGAAAGCGACAGCCGCCGAACAACTTTTATAGAACCCGAAGAAACCATTGAATTAAATAATGAACTATACGAACTGGAAGGGGCTGAAAGAAGAGAAGTGTACAGGATATTAAAATCCCTGACCGCTCAGCTCTCCCGCTATGCTACATTGCTGAACAGCTATCATACCATTTCCGGTGAATATGACTTCATTAGAGGCAAGGCTGTATTGGCATCAGATATTCAGGGAGAATATCCGGTGCTGGCAGATAAGGCACATGTTCATCTGGTAAAAGCTTTTCATCCGCTTCTTCTATTGTATAACCGCAGGTCATCAAAGCAAACCATTCCTGTTGATGTAACACTTGACGAAAAAAACCGGATACTGGTGATCAGCGGTCCAAATGCAGGAGGCAAAACCGTGACACTTAAAACTGTTGGACTCCTGCAAATGATGGTGCAGAGTGGATTGTTAGTTCCTGTTCATCCATCTTCACAATTCGGCATCTTTAAACAATTAATGATCCACATTGGTGATACTCAAAGTATAGAATTTGAGTTGAGTACTTATAGCAGTCATTTGCTGAGCATGAAACATTTTATGGAATCTGCAAATGGAAAAACCTTGTTCTTTATAGATGAACTGGGAAGCGGCAGTGATCCCAACCTGGGTGGAGCCTTTGCAGAAGTAATACTTGAAGAACTTTCAAGGAAGCATGCATTTGGTATTGTGACTACTCATTACCTCAACCTTAAAGTGATGGCCAACAAAACACAGGGGATCATTAATGGCGCCATGGCTTTTGATGAAAAAAAATTATTGCCTCAGTATAAGCTAATGGTTGGAAAACCCGGGAGTTCATATACTTTTTCAATTGCAGAAAGAATTGGAATGGATAAAAGACTGATCCAGAAAGCCAGGAGCCTGGTAGATGAGGAACATTTCCGGCTTGATAAGTTATTAAACCGCACTGAACAGGATCTTCATACAGTTCAGCAAAAAGAAAAAGAATTACAAAGCCTGCTGAAAGAGAATGAGCTGTTGAAAAAGGAAATGGAACAGGTGCTTGACAGGGAAAGACATAAGCAGCAGGTTGAATTGCTGAAGCATCAAAACAAAGTAACAGAAGACCGGATTGCGTACCTGAAGGATACCGAAAGAAAATTGCGCCAAATGGTAGTGGAGTGGAAGAAATCCGAGGATAAGAACAAAGTGGTTAAAGAAATGGCTGCACTGTTATTTCCAAAAGATGAGAAGAAGGTGACAAGCAAAAAACAAAAGCAATTGAATTCCAAATATGAAGAAGTAAAAGGCGATATCAAAGTAGGAG
>CBIHLW010000325.1:0-4015 GCA_966210755.1 uncultured bacterium | reverse complement strand
TGTACCGATACGGTGGAACAGCAGATACAAATTGCTACACATTTACCAGGAGCATTTGACGTTTCGGCTTCTGTAGGTTATTGCGCTCCGTTTACCGTTCAGTTCAGCAATCTTCATATTCCCTCTGTACAAACAAGCTGGGATTTTGGAGATGGCAGTACTGCAACAGGTGATCATGTTTCGCATACGTTTATGGAAGCAGGCAGTTACCTGGTAACACTTGTGGTTACTGTGCCTGGTGGATGTACCTACACTGCAACAAAAAATATTCAGGTATTGGGACCTTCCGGTACCTGGACACATCATACCGGTTATTTATGCCCGGAACAGAATGCGCTTTTCCAGGTCAATATCAATAATACCGATAGCCTCACGTATCATTTCGGCGATGGCCATACACTTGTTACAACAGACAACGTGGTTTACCACCATTATGAAAATCCGGGATTGTACTTTCCCCGTGTGTTCCTGAATAATACGGCTGGTTGCGCCATTGAACTGCCTGGCATTGATACCATAAGAGTAGATAAGATATCTGCAGGATTCACTTATTCCAGGCAAAATAATTGCGGCTATACAACGGTAAACTTTACCGATACAAGTTTTGCATTCTTCGGAAAAGATCAGGTGCAGTGGAATTTCGGGGATGGCACCATAGCAACAGGCGGTCAGGTTACTCACCAGTACGGAACTTCCGGAAATTATATTGTTCAATTGATTGTTACAGGCAATAGCGGATGTACCGATACGGTTGCAGTGACATTGAATATTCATGTAAACAATGTACCGGTGGCGGAGATCTCGGCCGTACAGGAAACCTGCCAGGGTTACAAGGTGCAATTCAATAGTAATATTCAATCTTCGGATGCCATCGACGTGTTGCAATGGAGCATCTCCAATGGCGTCACCAATACCAACAGTAATTTCACATACACGTTTTCGCAAACCGGTACTTACACTATAAGACTGATAACCGGTACCATCAACGGATGTTTTGATACTGCCTACCATAGTTTGGAAGTAAAACCTTCTCCAACCATCATGGCAGTTAATGATATCATTCTTTGCCGCGGCAGTAGTGCGCCATTAACAGCATCGGGTGTTAATGTGATACAGTATAACTGGATGCCATTGCAGGGATTGAGTTGCTATGATTGTCAAAGTCCTGTTGCTTCACCAGTACAAACCACTCCCTATATCATACAGGGTACAAATAATGTAGGATGCTCAGCCTATGATACAGTGATCGTAACTGTGATTCAGCCACTGCATATTTCAGTTAGTGCCGATGACAGTATATGTACCGGATCTTCAACCCACCTGCTGGCCAGCGGCGCTACAACTTATAGCTGGTCGCCGTCAGCTGATCTGAATAACACGGCCATATCCAATCCAACAGCTTCACCTGCTGTTACTACCACTTATCGTGTTGTTGGTTATGATGGATACAATTGTTTTACTGATACGGCATTTGTTACCGTTGCCGTGGGTGAATATCCTATCGTTGGTCTTGGACCGGATCTGACCCTGGCCACCGGCACCCTGCATCCATTGGCCAGCACTATACAAAATGGTCCGGTCAGTATCTGGCAATGGTCGCCATCAACAGATCTCAGTTGTAACAACTGCCCGCTTCCCATTGCAAACATTAAAAAAGATATTGGATATAGTGTAATGGTTACAACGCCTTATGGCTGCAGTGCGCGGGACAGCATTAACATCAGGACGTTCTGTGAAGAAGCCCAGGTGTTTATTCCAAATGCATTTACACCCAACGGTGATGGATACAATGATATATTGATGGTAAGGGCGTCAGGAGTTGCCATGGTAAGATCATTCAGGATCTTCAACAGGTGGGGAGAACTGGTCTTTGAAAGGTCCAACGCCATTCCAAACGATCCCCAATATGGATGGGATGGAAAGATCAAGGGTATTATTGGCGGACCAGATGTATATGTTTATACAGCTGAAGTGGTATGCGAAAATGGAAGCACTTATACGTATAAAGGAAATGTAACCATACTAAAATAGAAGTATGAAAAAATATTATCTGGCAGTTATAATTTTTTTCTGCGTGCATCAGTTAGCAGCGCAGGATATTAATTTTTCGCAATTCTACGAGTTGCCTTTATTGAGAAATCCCGCGCTGGCCGGAACCTATCGCGGCGATCTCAGGATCACTACTGCCTTCAGGCAACAGTGGAATAGTGTTACGGTACCTTATAAAACACAGGCACTGGGAGCGGAATTAAAATTTGGTGTGGGAGCATATTCCAATGATTATGTTTCTATGGGCGTGCAAATTTCCAATGATCTGGCCGGAGACTCCAGACTGGGAAAGACTCAGATATTACCGATGCTGGCTTATCACAGGTCATTGAGTAGTGAAAGGGATGCTTATTTATCGCTGGGTTTTATTGGTGGTGCGGTACAGCAAAGATTTGATCCTGCAAAGCTTAAATTCGACGACCAGTTTGTAAACGGGGCTTATAGTTCCACCAATCCAACCCAGGAAGTTTTCACCAATACCAATTTCACTTACTGGGATATGGGCGTGGGATTAAAATACAGCAGCGATTTTGGTTATGATAATGCCTGGTATGCAGGCATGGCTTATTATCATTTTACAGAACCTAAAGTGGCCTTTGCGCAAACCAATGATATCAGGTTAAATAAAAAATGGGTACTGAATGCAGGACTCGCAGCAAGTACCAGTGAATTTGACCGGGTGATCCTTTACCTTGACTATTTCATGCAGGGAGGAAACAACCAGGTGCAGGGAGGATTGATGTACCGGCACGATCTGTTGCAGGAAGACATTGATTATACCATAAGCCTTTCAGCCGGTGCTTTTATGAGATGGAATGATGCCGTGGTACCGGTGATCAAACTGGATTATTATAACCTTGGTTTTGGACTGACCTATGATGTCAATATCAGCAAGTTGAGAAAAGCTTCCATGGGCCGGGGCGGATTTGAAGCAACACTTTCGTACAGCGATTTTTTAAACATCCGGAATAGCTCTGCACAAAAGGTAAGATGTCCGGTGAGTATTTATTAATAAGCTAAGAGGGGAAAAGAGGGAAAAGAGGGAAAAGAGGGAAAGGAGGTTTTGACTGGAGCTTTGAATACAATTTCCGGTTTGAGGGGAAGAACAGGTGATTGCAGATGCAACAAATGTACTGTTACTGTTAGCACCCTGCGGAAATAGACTCAAATTATTGCCCGCCTCCCTCTTTTTTCCTCTTAGCCTCTTTTTCCTCTTAGCTTGGCCATCTTTGTTAGTACATTCAATAAAACAAAGCAATGAAAGCACTGATACTGATCTTTATCCTGGGTTGTTTTCTTTCTCCCGGTACCAATGATAAGCGCAAAATATTTGACGTTCATCTTCATGGTACAAAGGATATTACAAAGCAGATGCAGGTGTTAAAGAACGCAGGTGTTTACAAAGCGGCCATCAGCACATCCTGGGATCTGCAAAACAGTTACCCTGATGAGCCGGGGATGAACCTGTTGTTCGGACTCATGATTCCCTGTCCGGCTGGGAAAGTTCCTTATAGCCTGCAACCATGCTTTGATAATGGTAAGGATCTGCCTTCCCTGCATTGGGTGGAGGATGAAATAAAAAAAGGGAAAATTGATTTCCTTGGTGAAATTCTTACGCAGTATTATGGTATTTCATCTTCCGATTCCCTGCTCTTTCCTTATTATGCACTGGCGGAAAAATATAAACTCCCTGTTGGCATTCATACAGGCGGCGCTGGTCCTGATCATGGAAGTCCCAATTTTAAAATGGAACTTGGCAACCCTTTATTGCTTGAAAACATGCTGAATGAATTTCCTCAGTTAAAAGTATGGATCATGCATGGAGGTGATCAGTATTACAGGGAAGCCATTCATATCATGAAAAAATTTGACCGGGTCTATACTGATATTTCAGTGCTTTCAAATCCTGTTATTGTTCCTGCTGAAAGATTTTCTTTGATCATGAAAGCATTTATGGAAGCGGGAT
>CBIHLW010000324.1:0-4017 GCA_966210755.1 uncultured bacterium | reverse complement strand
ATTAAGAAGCGCATTAAAATATTTTTCCTGTGAATGAAGTGCAAATGCATCCTGATCTTCGCGGCTTACCTTCCATTGCTTTGCTACATTCTCCGCTGTTTCACCCATGCTGTATGGATAATGAATTTCGGAAAGTTTATTATTGACAAACCTCCATCCAAGGGTGGTATCCATTATTTCCGCCGTGCGCTGAAAAGGTGTTGAAGTTTTGGACATTACGAAAGGAGCCCTGCTCATGCTTTCCACGCCACCGGCAATTATGATCTCTGCATCCTCACACATGATCTGACGGGCGCCATCCATTATGGCCTGCAGGCCAGATGCACACAAACGGTTTACGGTATTACCTGCTACTGATGCCGGCAATCCCGCAAGCAAAGCGGCCATACGCGCCACATTCCTGTTATCTTCCCCGGCCTGGTTGGCATCTCCCGCTATTACATCCTCTATACTGGCAGGATCAACTGACCGGTTTCTTGCCATAAGTTCTTTAATTACCAGGGCCAGCAGATCATCGGGTCTGACAGCGCTTAATGCACCTCCATATTTTCCTATTGGTGTTCTTACAGCATCAATAATATAAACTGTTTGCATAGTTCTTCTTTTATAACTTCCATCGTGAATCCTGAAGCAGGCTTTCACGGATCATCATTTCCCGCGCAAGATAATTCCAACAGTTTAATTCCCGGTGTATAAAAAAGGGGGTAATACATTCGATTCCCACAGCTGGTATTTCACTTTAAGATTTTCGAATTTTGATCTTTCTGTTGCTTTAAGATCATTTTTTTCTGAAGCATCCCTGGCAAGGTTAAAAAGATATTCTCCTTTTTCATCCTTTACATATTTCCAATGTCCATCCCTGATGGCTTTCATGGGAAATCTTGATAAGCGCCAGTAAAATGTACGGTCCATTCTTTTTGAAGGATCTCTGAAGAATGGCAGAAGATCAATTCCGTCAAATGCAATACTGTTCATATTCTGAACGCCGGCGGCGGACAACATGGTAACCGTCCAGTCCATAGTGATCACCGGCTGATCTGAAATGGATCCGGCCCTGGTCTTTCCTGGCCATCTTACCATTGCCGGCACCCGGATCCCTCCTTCCCATAAGCTCATTTTCGATCCTCTCAGCGTACCCATATCAGAATATCTTTCACCACCATTATCGCTTACAAAAATCAGAAGGGTATTCTTTTCAAGACCGGTTCTTTTCAGTTCAGCCGTGATCCTGCCTATATTCTTATCCAGGTTTTCAACCATCGATGCGTAAATGGCCGGACTTCCTCCCGCCCTGAAGGACATGGTATCGTGATAAGCTGCATCATCCGGGCCCTGCCACGGCCAGTGCGGTGCATTGAACTGGATACTTAGGAAGAAGGGTGCACCATGGTCTTTACCTAAAAAATCAATTACCCTGTCTGCAAGAATATTAGTGAGGTATCCTTTTACTTCCACTGCATGTTCATTTTCATACAGATCATGTTTACCATCCGGATTTGTATGGGCAACAAAATCAAGCCCTCCGCCTTTGAATCCAAAAAATTCATTAAATCCATTCTGCATGGGATGAAACTCAGGCCTGAAGCCAAGATGCCATTTACCAATCAGGGCCGTATGGTAGCCGTTCTCTTTTAAAAGAGAAGCAAGAGTTGGCAGGTCGCCTTTCATGCCAATTGCACTATCCCTTAAACTCCATTCCAAAGGTTCCCTGAGACCCACAGGATGGCGGGCAGGATATTTACCCGTCATGTAACTAACCCTGGTAGGTGTACAAACAGGGGCGCCGGCATAAGCCTGAGTAAATTTCATTCCTTCTGAACTAAGTTTATCGAGACTGGGCGTTTTGTAATCTTTACGGCCATAACATCCCAGGTCGGCATAACCCATATCATCAACCATGATGAAAATAATATTCGGACGGGGATCTTTGTTCTGAGCCGATCCCGCAAAAGGAAGCAGGAGAACCAGCCAGCAAATAATGGTTTTAATCCGGGAGAACATAAGCAGTGATTTTAATTAAGTTAACCATTTTTATTCATGATGATATCTGTTAATAATTCAATTGTCAGTACCAGTTAACATTCTCCTGCCTGCTTCCTGCTTATCTTTGCGCGATGTCCCAGACCGCAGAAAAAGTTAAAACGCACAGAAATATCAGGCAGCTCAGCCTACAGGACCTTGAAAATTTTTTTGAATCTATCGGTGAAAAAAAATTCAGGACCAGACAGGTTTGGGAATGGCTCTGGCAAAAACATGCTTTTTCCTTTGCGGACATGACAAACCTGAGCAAAGAACTCAGGCAAAAGCTTGGCGAAAATTTTTCATTGCCCTCTTTATCTGTCGACACGCTTCAATACAGTGCTGATGGTACGGTAAAATCGCGTTTCAAAACGCATGACGGTCATTTATGCGAGGGGGTTTTGATTCCAACTGAACACCGTTTTACGGCTTGTGTTTCTTCACAGATCGGCTGTTCATTAAGCTGCCGTTTTTGTGCAACGGGTTATATTGAAAGAAAAAGAAATCTTGATTTTGATGAGATCTATGATGAAGTGGTTCATATTAACCAGCAGTGTGAAAAGATCTACAGCAAAAAACTAAGCAATATCGTTTTCATGGGCATGGGTGAGCCCCTTCTTAATTATAAAAATGTTTTAAGATCAATTGAAAAGATCACTTCAGCAGATGGCCTGGCCATGAGCCCGAAGAGGATCACGGTATCAACAGCAGGAGTGGCAAAACAGATCAGGCAACTGGGTGATGATAAAGTAAAATTCAAGCTGGCTTTATCACTTCATGCTGCCAACGACCAGAAGAGGAATGAGATCATGCCGATCAATGAAACCAATAATCTGAAATCACTTGTTGATGCGCTGAATCATTTTTACAGGCAGACAAAGAACGAGATCACACTTGAATACATACTCTTCAACAATTTCAATGACAGCCAGAAAGATGCAGATGAACTGATCAGGGTATACCGTCAGGTTCCTGCTGATCTTATCAATATCATTGAATACAATCCAATCGACTTCGCCAAATTTGAAAAGCCAAGTGCAGAAAGAATGGATGAATTCATGGCTTATTTAGGTAAGAATAAAGTGAATGCACGCTTACGTAAGAGCAGGGGAAAAGATATTGATGCTGCCTGTGGGCAATTGGCGAATAAGAACTGATCTGATTAGATTAGATACTTCATATTTCCCCGACCCCTTCCCCGGAAACATTTTTAATACGAACCAGTTTGTCAAAATTCCTGTACAAAAGGTTTAATACGTAATTATAATTCCGTGGATTTACAGCAGACCTTACCTTAATTGACAGATACCTGGCTTCAGCTATAAAACGATCACCAATTTTATTACTATCCGGTAAACAAGCATATGATCAATTGTAAACGCCTTCTTCTATCCGGCCTAAAACATCATTACCAAACCAAAACCTGTAAGCGTACGGAAAAGATGGGCAAGTTTATGAAAATTCAATGCACGGTTTTCGGTATTGAGCCAGGAAATTTTGTCTGTTATGATAATTTCTTTATTAACCCTAATTAACCTTGACAGTTTAAACTTCCCTTATCCGGTATTGTCTGTAATAAGTCACTTTTAAAAACGATAATATTTTATATGAAAAAAATACTGACAGGCGCTTTAACGCTAATGCTATTTATGGGTGCGGCACAGGCACAGACAAAAGACAGTACCAAACGCGGTCACCACAGGCAGGAAATGGTTTCTAAACTGAACATTACCGCCGACCAGCAGGCTCGTTTGAAAACCATTCACGAATCACAAAAACAGGAATTTAAGGCTTTAAAGGAGCAGGGGCTCAAGGGTGAAGAACTCCAGGCCAGGAGAAAGGAAATGCATAAAAAATATGCTGAGCAGATGCAGGCTGTCTACACACCGGCACAAAAAGAGGAAATGAAAAAAATGAGAGCTGAGCGGAAGGCCCAGGCCAAAGATGGTAAAAAGAATTTCAGAAAAGACGGAAGGGGCATGAAGCATGGCAGAAAGC
>CBIHLW010000323.1:0-4036 GCA_966210755.1 uncultured bacterium | reverse complement strand
CTGGATACAGGTTCGATTCCTGTCGAGGCCACCATGCAAGTGTAAAGAAAAGAGAGCGGAGAAAGAGTTTGGGTTATCTGAACTTTATTCCCCGCTCTCCTTATTTTTTTCAATTAAAATACTTTTATGGAATTATTTAGGCAGCCATGGCCATGGTATATTGCAGGCGCTATCATTGGCCTGATCGTACCTGCCCTTCTCCTGTTGGGAAATAGGAATTTTGGCATTTCAGCAAATCTGCGTCATATATGCGCTGCATGTTTTCCGCGAAAAATCACCTTTTTCCAATATAACTGGAAGAAAGAAACATGGAACCTGTTTTTTGTTGCTGGTATTTTAACAGGCGGTTTTTTAGCTGCCGTGTTCTTATCAAATCCAAATGAAATTGAAGTGGCTCCTGCCTTATCAGCCGAATTAAAGACCTATGGCATATTTGATACCAGCCATTTTTTACCCGCCGAAATATTCAGCTGGGAAAGCTTATTTACGCTTAAAGGGATGATCCTTTTAACTGGCGGTGGGTTCCTGGTTGGATTTGGAAGCAGGTATGCCGGAGGATGTACCAGCGGACATTCAATTATGGGATTGAGCAACCTGCAACCCCCATCACTGATCGCAACAATTTGTTTCATGTTGGGAGGTGTTGTAATGGCCAACTTTATCCTTCCACTCATACTTGGATTATAAAACAACAACATGGCATTGATCAAAAGTTTCGACAGCGTTGCTGTTACAGAATCAAATAAAGCAAATCCTTCAACTGATATGGATTACGAAGTGCGCTCACTGGATTCCATATGCGTGAATGAAACAGAATTAAAGCATCCATGGTACTACAACTTTACGTACCTCTTCGTTGGAATTATATTTGGGATCGTTTTTGTAAAAGCCGAGATCATATCATGGGTAAGGATGCAGGAAATGTTCCGCTTTCAAAACTTCCACATGTTTGGAGTAATGGGAACTGCTGTCCTTACAGGCGCGGCTTCCATCTGGCTAATTAAAAAATTCAACATCAGGACCATTCATGGAGAACCGGTAAGGTTTCAAAAAAAAAGATTTCATAAAGGACAGGTGCTGGGTGGTCTGCTATTTGGCCTGGGATGGGGCATGACCGGCATATGCCCCGGACCCATTTTTGCTCTGATAGGATCCGGAGCTTTTGTAGTTTTAATTATATTTCTAAGTGCAATTGCAGGCACCTGGGTTTATGGCCTTCTCAGGGATCAATTGCCACATTGAACCGGAATAAGTATGGCCCAATGCCTTTGTGGACCGCAGCAAATATCTATAATGCATCATGAACACGCAGATTAAAAGGCAGTAGTAAATATATTACTATCAGATTCTGACTTTGAACTATGAATTTTGAACCAGGAATCTCCTCCTACCAGTTTCCCGCCTGCTCCTTATTTACGCTGAATTCTTCAATGATATCACCATGGCTCCAGTTGGCACTATAAGGAACAAAAAAGCTGATCCATATTGTTCTTGATATCCTCATCAAAGGCGGTTGTAGTACAACAAGCAATATGGCATTAGCACCTATCCACCAAAAAAAACGGCTGTCTGAAAGTGAGAAACCAATTGTGAACCACCATACAATAAATGTGATGGCTGATATCAGGGTAGCCAGAATGTAGCTGATAATGTTTGTACCATAATAAAATCCCGGCTCCATATCAAGCGGTTGCGTACAAACGGGGCAACGTTCATTCATCTCCATCAGGCCTTTTATCCTGAAGGCACCTTTGTTTTTGAACATTGCACCTCTTCTGCATCTCGGACACCTGTTACTGAATATGCTGAATATTACATTGGGTTTGCCTGAATCATTAGCATTCTTCATAAGAACATTTTTATATAAAGGATCTCCTGAAAACATCAGGAGTTTGACCAGTGTATTTTTTAAAAAAACGGTTGAAATAAGAATTATCCTGGAAATTCAATTCACTGGCTATTTCTGTTACATTCATACCTGCATTGGTAAGCAATCTTTTTGCTTCCAGGATCACTCTTTCCCTGATCAACTCCCCGGCTGTTTTTCCAAGTAGATCCTGGCATAAAGCATTAAGATGATTAGGTGTGATGTATAACAATCCTGCATATTCGCCCGGCAGCCGGATAGTTTTATAATATTTTTCAATCAGATGCTGAAAGCTTTTCAAAACCTGCAATTTTTGTAAAGGAATGGTTCTCGCCTTTTGCCGGTAACATGACCTGTCTACAATGATAAACAGTTCAAGTAATTTGAGGCTGATCATTTCCAGACAAACCCCATCTTTACTATTACCGCTAAAAAAAGAATACCTGTCCAGGAAATGTCCGTTTAAAAGGAAAGAAGTAAATAATTCTTCTTTAAAATGAACAATATATCCATCCACTGCTTTTTCAAAATGCCAGCTGTGCACCTGGCCGGGGATCATGAAATAGATCTGGAATGGTTTTACCTTGAATTGTTCAAAATCTATTGTATGCTTTCCCGCACCCCCGGTAAATAACACCATATGATAAAAGGAATGCCTGTGTGGAGGATGAAGATCCCGGTAATGTTTCTCCAGATAGAGCCCAAAACGTTCTACCAGGAGATCCTTCCCCGACCTTTGATCAATTGTACAGATATCGTATACCGGTATGGGATCCTTTATCTTTTTCAAGCCACAAAGGTAGTTTACCAGTATGCCACAAGCGGGAACGGGTTAAAGATTTTATGGTACTTTTTACTGATTAAGGGTAAAGTTTTGTTATGACAGATGTGTTTCTGCCTTCTACAAAAGCTAACGGGCCGGCACAGGCACCTCTCCGGCAATTGCCGGTGACATCCATTTTTCCCTTATAAGAATAAAGAAGAATAAGTTTAAAAGGAACAATTCAAATCCATAAACAGAATCTTCCAAAGGAATGGTAAGTAACCTCACACCAAGATTCTCTTCATTATTATACATAACTACCGGCTGTTCAAGTCCGGTACCTGTAAGTATTCCATTAACAATAAAAAAAGGAAACAGTAACAGGGTATAAACTGTTACTGCTTTTCCAAACCAGCTGACCTTTGCGATAAAAACAAGGAAAAGACAGATAAATGCCGTTGAAACAAAGCTCGTCATGGTATACCACCGGTCGCGAAAAACTACACCCAGCAGTAATAACCACAGGGCAAACATAAGTGCGAAGGCTTTTTCGGTTGGGGCCTTCCAACCCAGTTTATAAAACCTGTCCAGACAGTAGAATGTAAAAACGCAGGCATAGGGTATACAAATAAAGAACATGACCTCCTCTATCGGAATATTAAAAAAGTAAATACCCGTAATATATTCCGGATTAAAGCTCCAAACCCCCATTCGTGTAAAAAACACGTCCCAGGTTATAAATACCAGAGCCACTATTAAAACAGAAGGAAAAAAATATTTCCATTCTTTATCAAATCTTATCCTGGGATGGAATGAAAATAAAAGAGGAATGAAGATGGTAAACAAATTTACCAGTAGGTAAACATAATTCATGCCGCTGATTTCTTTTTCAAGTTCCTGAAATAACGGAATGGAACCCATAACATGCCAAAGCATTCGCCATCTTCTTTGTCAATGTGTTTATGGTGCATTTTATGCGCTCTTCTTATTGCCGCGAAATAAGCATTATTGCTATTACGGAACAAATGAAACCTTTGGTGAATAAATATATCATGAACCAGGAAATAAGCAAACCCGTAAAGGGTAATGCCAATCCCAATCCAGAATAAAAAATTATAATCCATTCTCACGCCAAAGAACAGGCAGGCAATGCCGGGCAAAGCAAATATGAGAAAGAAGAAATCATTATGTTCGAAAAAACCATAAGACTCCTTTTTATGATGATCCTTGTGCAAAGACCATAAAGGCCCGTGCATGATATATTTATGAGTGAACCAGGCTACACCTTCCATTGAAAGAAAACTTATCAACACTATCAATGTGCTTAAAACGGAATTCATAAAATCATTTTTACATGGTAAAAAATAAAATTTATATCAGCAACTTAAATCAGGTTCATTTTATGC
>CBIHLW010000322.1:0-4043 GCA_966210755.1 uncultured bacterium | reverse complement strand
ATTAATTTACCCGTTAGCACACTGGTTCTTCCATCGGGCATTTGCACTGCTCCTTCGCAGATATGCAGGTAGCATGCCCTGACGTGGGCTGCACATAAATTAATATATTGCCTGGCATGAATATCTGATAATCCACTGGGGCTACTCGCACTGCTTAAGGTATTCCGGATGGAATCAAGGTCAAGTTCAATGCCGGTGAAATTATCACCTGTAAATTCTATGGCATGAGAAACGGCCTGCCTGAAACTTCTTTTTTCATGGATGAAGATATCCTCAAAGGTGATAAAATCTATGAAGGGATTATTAACAATGTCAAGCCATACATTTTGCGGTAAATAATTTTCATGTATGCCAACCACGCAATATTTCTGTAAGAAACCATCTTCTTCGGCATACCTGAATCCATTACCGCTATGCCTTCCTTCAATTGGGCGGTAATCGGTATGGGCATCGAGGTTAATGGCATTGATCTGTGGTAATGGGACAGACTGGTTTTGCTGTAATCCTTTTGCAGCGCCTTTGATCAAAGGATAGGCGTTATTGTGTCCGCCGCCTATAACAATGGGGATCCGGCCCGAAGAAACAATGATCTTTATAAGTGTTTCAACTTCCTCATCAATAGTATGTACAGCATGCCTGTATGCTTCAACTTTTTCTTCATGATCCTGTGCATTCTTATCGATCAGAAATTGAAGGTCTCCGAAATCAAAATGTCCAAGCAAAGCGATCTCTTCACCTGAAAAAAAATCATTGCTTTGAATATTGAGGAAAGATTGCAGAAAGGGCACCCAGCCGGTACTGGCACCTGGCTTGCCGTAATTTGCCTGTATGCCTATGTCCTCCGGAATTCCTACAATAATGTACCTGGCACTGGTTTGGTTTATTGCTGCAATATCCGATAACACCCCAACCCTTTCTCCCACCTTTGTTTCGAATTTCCTGAGGTTTGTGAGTGATAATATATCCTGTTTGTTGTAGATCTTTAAATGGCTCAGATTCATAATATCTCTTTACGTTCAGAAAATTGAGGATCCTCCACTACTACATCATTTGGCTTTTTATACAGTATCATTCCAATTGATAAGATAATTCCAGTTGAAAGTATGATAAAGAAAAGTATGCCGTCATTAAATGTGTCCAGCTTCATGTGGGTTGGAATTTTATAGAATAACACAATGGTGATCAACCCGCGTGGAATAAAGAATACTTCGGGGAATACTTTAGTTTGAAAAGCATACCGGAGATATAGCCAGCGAATCAGGAATAAGGCAAGAACGATAAGGCTGCCTACCAGCATCACTTCAGAATTATTAAGAAGTTTCAGGTCAATGCTGTACCCGAATAAAATGAAAAAGAACGTGCGTATCAGGAAAGATGATTCAGCTGTAATAGAGTGCAATAGTTTGCGTATTGGCTCAACCCTGTTCATAGGAAATGCATTGGCCAGTGGCTTGAGGGGTATTTGTTCCCAGTTATTGATCATCAGGCCAAAAACAAGTATAATAAGCAGGGAAGGCAGGTGCATCAGTTTTCCTCCTGAATATATCAGTATCAGTAAAGAAAAGACAAGGAAAAATTTTACTTCAAGCCTTGTTTTGGTAAGCACCAGGAACAACAGGTAAGAGATCACAACCGAAGCAACAATGGCTATCACCAGATTAAGGCCAAAAACACCAACAGAAAAAAGAGTCAGTATCTCATTGGCAGTAAAATAGTTGAATAACATAAGGCCCAGGATGTCAGAACAAGAAGCCTCATAAACCACAAATTCCTTTTTATCATCGGAAAGTCCATGGATACTTGGTAAAACTATGGAAGAACTCATAATGGATAAAGGCAGTGCATAAACTATGCACTTTGTAATATCTTCTTTTAACCAGAAGTATATAATAGCAGCAATTATGGCAGTAGAAATAATAAGTATCAGCAGGGCAGAAATAAAAGACCCCCTGATGAGTGGCAACTTATGTTTTGACAATTTCAGATCGAGACCTGCCTCCAGAACAATCATAATCAAACCTACTACACCAAGTCCTTCAACAACATTAACAGGCAACAGCCAGTTAAAATTATTATGATCTGCCAGCAGCCTGAAGCCCATCCCTGCAAAGAGCAATAGCAATACGGAAGGAACCCTGATATACTGGCTGGCAAATGAAAAAAAATACGACAACACCACCAGACTACACAAAATGATCAGTAACAATTCTGTTGAAATTCCCATTCGGTGAAATTAATGATTAAGACCACACAAATTCCAATTCAGAAATAAGGTAAAGAATAGAAACAGAATCAGAAAAAGAAAGCGTATTGTGCGCCAAATATTTCTCTTTATATTTCCTTTCTTTTCAGGTCCACTCCCCTCTTAACATTACCCTGTGTAAAAGATTATGTCCAAATGAATATGGCAGGTATTCAATAGAAGGAACCGCTTGCGTTACAATCAGATTGGCTTTTTTACCAACAGTGATGCTTCCAACTTCATCATGCAATTCCATAGCATAAGCGCCATTGATCGTTGCGGCATTGAAGGCCTCTTGCGGAAGCATACGCATCTGGATGCAACTTAAAGCCACTACAAAATTCATATTTCCCGAAGGGGAAGATCCTGGATTATAATCGGAAGCAATGGCTACAGCACAATTGTTTTCTATCAGCTGTCTTGCCGGCTGGTAAGGCATTCTTAGAAAGAAGGCTGCCGTGGGCAATAACGTACCGATTGTATTGGAACCGGCAAGAACCCTGATGGCATCATCATCCATACTTTCCAGGTGATCTACCGATACGGCATGCAATTTTACTCCGGTTTGCACACCACCGGAAATATGAAGCTGGTTGGCATGTATTTTAGGTTTGAGATTAAAAGACATACCTGCCCTGCAGATCCTTTCTGTTTCTTCAGGTGTATAAAATCCCTGCTCACAAAAAACATCAATATAATCGGCCAGCCCTTCCCTGGCAATAGCAGGAAGCATTTCATCGGTGATGAGTTTGATGTAACCCTCCCTGTTTTCTTTATACTCCGGTGGAAAGCTGTGGGCGCCTAAAAAAGTTGCTTTAACTGGTATACGCGATGATTGCTTCAAACGCCTGATCACTCTTAACATTTTCAATTCTCCATCTAATGTTAATCCATAACCGCTTTTGATCTCAATGGCACCGGTTCCCATTTTAATCACCTGTTGAAGCCTCTTGTACGATTGGTTATAGAGTTCGTTTTCACTGGTTTCATTTACTTTCCTGGCAGAACTGAGAATGCCTCCTCCCCTTGCGGCAATTTCCGCATAACTCAGTCCTTTTATTTTATCTGTGAATTCCATTTCCCTGCTGCCTGCAAAAACAAGGTGCGTATGGCTGTCGCACCAGGATGGCAATACCATCATGCCACCTGCATCAAAGTGATCCTTAAAGTCCCGGATCCTGAATGCAAAATCTTTCATAGGTCCATAGGCAGATATATGTTCGCCATCTACAATAAGAAAAGAATTATCAATACAGGGTAAATCACTCAGTTCCTTTCCCCTGAGCAATTGTGATTGTGCTCTTACATTTACTAGTGATTTTATATTGGTAATAAGAATGGCCATGCGCTAATGTAAATATTAAGTACGAATTGCAAGGTATGAGGCACATCTGAAAAATGAACTTTATCAGGGTTCCATAATGCCGGATGGCTAACTTCGTACTTCTTACTTTCAGGGCATGATATTTTAATGTTTATTGTAATAATTTTAATCACAGATGAAGCACAACAGATCCGCAATTGATGATAAGTTACACTGGTACAAGGATGCAATAATTTACGAACTTCATATAAAAGCATTTCGTGACAGCAACAGGGATGGGATTGGTGATTTTAAAGGATTGATGGAACAACTTGACTACCTCCAGGAACTTGGTGTTACCGCTATCTGGGTACTGCCTTTTTATCCTTCACCATTGAAGGACGATGGGTATGATGTGACGGATTATTATGATGTACATCCTGATTATGGTACCCTTGCAGACTTTAAATTCTTTTTAAAAGAAGCACACAGCAGGGG
>CBIHLW010000321.1:0-4046 GCA_966210755.1 uncultured bacterium | reverse complement strand
GGCCGGTACCATACGGGCAGTAAATTAGTACGGCAATAGAGAGCGGAGAAAGAATGCGGGAGCGCGGGAAAGACCGACGAACAACCACCACACATCAATTGATAAATATTGTCAGGTTATAAAAAAAATCCTCCCTGAAGAACAGGGAGGATTTCATTATAAAATCAATCCGAAAGATTATCTGGCCCCCAGATTGGAAACATCATTCAATGTTGTTATAACCGTCCACTCAGTATCAGATGATGTGGTCCAGTTGATATTACCTTCCGTAACTGTTGCATTTCTTCTCACCGATTTATCCTGCGCACCGGAAGTATTTCCTGCAATGGTCCAGCTGCTGCCGGGATCAACTCCTTTCTCGCCAAATACATCTATCACAACACCATTCTTCTCCAGTTCAATGGCATCATCCCCATTAAAATTGGTTACGTTATGTACATAGGCTGTAACACCTGCAGGCAGGGTTAATGCTGCTGATCCATTCTTTAAAACCAATACCGCACCCGGAGCCAGTGTTGTTGTTGTAAGTCCCGGTAAAGTATCCAGCCTCACCTGATTGGTAGCAGAAGTTCCGCCATTGGAATATAATTTCACAACATAGTCTGCAAGGTTGGCTGCGGCTGTTCCGCCATTATAGATCTCCAGGTATTTATTATTTGAACTTCCTTCCACATATTCCGAGAAGTAAAGATCGCTACCTGCCGGTGGCGGTGGTGGCGGCGGCGTTGTTCCTGCAACCACATCATTGAGATTTCTCAGAATGATCTCCTTAGTTGTATTGAACTGTCCAACATATCCTGTAATTGAAGAAGCGTTTGAAGGAAACGGTGTGCTGGAGAAAGTTGCAGCATTTCTTGTAAAGGCAATGATGGTTCCTGCTGCATCGGTGAGGGTTACGTTACCTCCCCAGTTGGCACTGGCCGTATTGGTAATGGATGTTACATCAACGATCTTCACAAGTGTTGATTCCCATGCTTCAGAATTGGTATTGATCTCCGCAGTGGTTGCCACCCTTGGCGTAATGGTTCCCGTTCCTACTTTGGTTGCAAAATTGTTGGGAACACCATTTACCTGTAAAGTTCCGCTGAATTCTTCCAGACTCTGATTAGAGATATTGATCTCCACACTGTCTCCAAGATCAAATGTATGCGGATCTTCAAAACGCACCATGATGCCCGATAAACCGGTTCCCTGCTGTATCACCAGATTGTTATCATCCTGGTTGTTGGCAGCACGGTCGCTGATCACGATGCCACGTATCTTGGTTCCGTTTGGAATGGTAACATCAGACCCGGTAAATAACGCTCTCAGGTTACTGATGTTCATATCTGCAGTAGGACCAGCCCCACAACGTGGATCATTGAACTGAACATCAGATGGATCACGTATCACCAGTTGTTTGGTTGAACCAAACATGGTGTATACGGCAATCAGGGTTCCGTTGCCATTGGGAACATTCACACCTGCAAAATTGGCAAAACCGCTGGTGCGCACAATTACACTGTTGCCACCACAACCTTTTACATTCAGGTTTCTTGAACCATTGCTCACCGCATCTGCATAGGTTTTACTGGTATCTGCAGCAATGAATTCCATATTATCCAGCTGTATCAGGGTACTTTGTAATGAATCGTGCAACTGGGCTACCGTAACCAGTTTAGGAGTTACCACATTATCCAGGCTTCCCTTAATGATATATTGGTCAAACAACCCGCTTGCAATGGGCATAAGGTCGGGTCTTGCAGGATCACTGTCATCAATACCGCCGCCAATCTGGATCAAACGGTTGTAATCTCCAAGATAAAGTCCATTCAACTTTACATAGATCATGCGGCCTACAGGATACTGTGTATAAAGATTGGTTCCATCAAGACGGATGGTGATACCACCGGTAGCATCCTGAATGGCGATGGATTTATAGAAATTCCCGCTTTTATCGTCAGCAACCACCACGCCACCAATAATGATGTCCTGTGTGATCTTTTCAAATGCACCAATGGTGTGCATGGCTTTTAGTTCTTTGATAGAAGTGTTGGGTGTGATATTAGGGTCGATGAAGGTAGGTGGTTCATCAAATTTTTTGTTACACGATGCCAGGATAAAGCCTGCCGTTATCATTACAAGCAAATTTCTCAGCATTTTAATGGTCTTGTTTTGCATATACTAATGTTAGTGTTTTCAGAATTAATTAGAAACGAATAGTTGCGCTCAGGAAATAATTCAAACCGTAAGCATAATAAACTTTCGGAGGGAACTTATTTACATTCCTGTTCTCAAAGTCAAAACGCAATTGCTCATAACCGCCTGTGATGATGTCCTTATTGTTTGTGAGGTTGTTTACACCTGCATTGAAAACAACATAAACAGGTTTGTTATCAATATTATACTGCCCTGGTAACTTCCAGGAATATCCGGCAAAGAAATCCACCGTGTATTGCGCTTTCCATTTTGTCTGGTCAATGATGGCGTTCCACTGGTCGCTCTTGTAAGGCACATCCTGCGTAGCAGAATAAGTACGCCTGATGGGATTAAAGTCAAGCCACATCTGATCAAAATAATTGCCTGTAAGACTCACGAACCAGAAATCAGGTGAACGGTAAGTTAATCCAAGACTATAGGCTTCCTGAGGTGTGGATGCTATGCGGAAGTTTTGTGAATAAATGGTTTCACTTGTTACAACGGAAGCATCATTGTCGAGGGTAATGATGGCATTCTGACGGCTGTCGTAGAAATAACGGCCAACAGCAGCGGCACCATTCAGACTTAAGGCAGTAGTTAGCCTGGATTCAAATCCAAACTCACCTCCGAAATGTACTTTGTCAATATTGCTCAGTGCATAGTTCACAAAGTTCTGGTACTCGTCGTGATAAAAAGAAAGTACATTCAACTGGTCGTCGAACGTGGTATAATAACCACTTAACCTGATCTTTAGTTTTGGCGAATTATGTATGTATCCTGCTTCAGCATTCAATACTTTTTCACTCACCATATCAGATTGTGCAACGTCTCTTGTTCTTGGAGAAATATAGGCATTTTCAAAAAACGGAGCCCTGGTTAAGCTGGCACCATTGGCATAGATATAGTTCCTTCCATTGATCTTATAGGTAATGCCGGCTTTTGCCTGGTAATTGGTGAAATTATTTACATCAGACCTGCCATATGAATTATTGGGAAATAAACCATTCCTTACGTTCCCTACTCTCCAGAATTTAGTGTTTGATAATTCAGCCGCCAGGAAGAAATCAACCTTGCTGAATTTGAAAACACCCTGTCCCCATGCAGCCATGCGGTTGATATGCATATTATAATCATATCCAAAACGGTCGCCTTCAAATAGTATCCTGTTTGGATTTTCAAGATCGTTTTGCGCAGCATTTACATTATCCAGAAAATCCCTTTGGGCAAACTGGTTCACATCCACATAAAATTCAGCACCCAGGAGGTCGTTTACTTTTTTGAAATAATTATTATTCTGCAGCTGGTAGGAAGCGCCAAAAGAAACATCAACCATTTCATTCAGCTTGGAGTTCAAAACAGAATTAAGGTTCAGCCTTTTTGTATTGGTGATCCTTTCTTCAAGAATATACCGGGCACGCTTTCCGCTCCAGTTTAATCCGGGTATTCCAAATGCATTTTTTACCGTTTCATTGCTGTTGCGGTTGGCATTATAGATATTTTCCCAGTTGATCTGTCTGGCGCTTTCATTATTCTGCCACAGGTTCTGCACCTGTTGCTGCTGGTATGGGTCATTGCTATAGTAGCTGGGCAGGTAGCGGTAATAATCCGGTCTTGGGTCTGGCGCATTATTCCAGTCAAGGGCGGTGAGACCTCTGTCACCAAATGAATATCCGGCAGCTGTAACCTGCGAAGTTTTGTTGGTGATCCTGAAATCGTGAGTGAGTATCACAAACGGCTGGTGACTTTTACCAACACTTGCATTTCTTTTCTTCCCATTCTGGTAACCCCAGTATGGATTATAGTAATGGGAACCTGCAAGCTCCTGGGCTTCCATGGTTGAAGCACCCTGACGTCCATTTTGGGTTGGA
>CBIHLW010000320.1:0-4061 GCA_966210755.1 uncultured bacterium | reverse complement strand
TCCCAACAGTAAAAGGTATTGTTATTGTAAAGCCAGAACTGGTAAAGCCTGAAAACCGGTCTTTGGATATTCATATTGAATCGCTCCGCTTTGGTGCCGCAACAATACAAGCCTTTGATAAGATCAGTCTCCACCCCGGTAACTATAATATCGAGATCAATTACACCAGCATTGATTTTACAAAGGCCGGTGATATCAGGTATTATTACAGGTTAAAAGGGCTGGATGAAAAATGGATACCGGCAGGCAATCGCAAGACGGGTTATTTTTCAGGTCTGCTACCCGGCAACTACACTTTTGAGGTTAAAGCCGAACAATTTGGAAAATGGTCGCCGGTAGCCCGGTTAGATTTTAATATTCAACCTTACTTTTATCAGACATGGTGGTTCAGGGCATTGGTCGTTTTGATAATAGCCGGCATGGTGATCGTTTTTTCTAAGTACCAGAAAAAAAAATCACTAAGAAAAATCCTTGAACAAAAGAGAATAACCAAAGCCCAGCTTTCAGGTCAGGAAAAAGAAAGACAAATAATAGGAACCGAATTACATGATAATATAAACCAGCAGCTGGCTACAGCAAAATTATATCTTGATTTTGCACGTTCCAGTGAAGAGATGCGGTTGCCCATGGTAGAGAAAAGCGAAAAAGTGGTTCAGAATGTAATCAATGAAATACGTTCCCTGTGTAAAACAATAACACCGCCAACTTTAAAAGATATTGGACTTAAGGATGCCCTGCAGGAATTGATGAATTCCTATACTTCTGTAGAAAAATTCAAGATTCATTTCGCCTGTACGGCCGATCTTGATGAACTGGAAGAAGATCTGAAATTTACGCTTTTCAGGATCATACAGGTACTTCTTAATAATTGTGCTAAGCATGCTGAAGCCCGGAATGTCTGGATCAGATTATCGTACAATGACCGGATCATTAATCTCGATATCAGCGATGACGGGAAAGGTTTGGATAAGAATAAAAAAGCTGGCGGCATGGGACTTGCCAATATCCGGAACCGCCTGGACCTGTATAGCGGAACCATTAAGATCTCAGGTAATGCAGCCGGCGGCATGCATATTGTCATTACAATGAATGGGGAGATAAAAAGGAAACTGCAAAGGGAATTGGTTAATTAGGCAGGGCGTCAGTCAGGAGTCAGGAGTCTGTGAGTCAGAAGTCAGGAGTCAGGGAGTCGGCAAGTCTTTTAGTCAGCAAGTGATCCACGTAACATAATGGTAACACTGGCTTCACTATTCGTTAATGCAGGCGTAACGCAGGGTTAATATGCAGGCTGGTACTTTGCCGAAAGTTTTTGCATGTACCTGAGATTCCTGATCACACTGTTCATATGTAACACCGCGTTTCAATCCGCATTGGCCCAGGGAAGGTTGTCGGGCAAAGTTGTAAATGAAAAGAATGAGGCCGTAACAGGGGCCACAGTGAAGCTCGAAGGCACTGGCCGCGCAATGGCAACCATGGTGGATGGCAGCTTTGGCTTTGACCTGGAAGGTGGTAAGGAACATGTGCTTGAAGTTTCTGCCATTGGATATGCCACCAAAAAAATATCCGGGGTTGAAATCAATACCTCCCAGGGAAATGAGCTGGTTATTGTTCTGGAAACAGCTTCTAAAACCGAAGGTGTGGTGATCATCCGTACCGTATCCAGAAGACAGGAAAATACAAATGCACTTATCAGCTTTCAAAAGAATAATACCGCTCTTTCCAGTGGTCTTGCAGCTGATTATATCCGCCGGACACCCGATAGGAATACCGGCGAAGTATTGAAAAGAGTGAGTGGTGCTTCAATCCAGGATAATAAATATGTTGTTGTACGGGGCTTAAGCGACAGGTATAACCAGGCCATAATCAATGATGCGCTCATGCCAAGCTCCGAGCCGGATAAAAAAGCTTTCTCTTTCGATATTATTCCTTCTTCAATGATTGATAATATCATCATCAACAAAACAGCTACACCTGACCTGCCGGGTGAATTCGCGGGCGGACTGGTTCAGATCAATACGAAAGATATTCCGGTTAAAAATTACCTTACCGTTGGTATATCCGCAGGATATAATACACAGTCAACATTTAAAGATTTTACAGGCAACCCACGCAATTCACTCAACTGGGCAGGCTTCGATAATGGCATCAGGAACCTTCCCTCAGTTTTGCCATCAACTACAGGATACAGGTTGTTGACAGACGAACAGAAAATAGAAATGACAAAAAACTTCAGGGGCGATGTGTATGGTGAAGAAGTTCGGAATGCTTTACCTATTACTACGTTGAACCTCACATGGGGTAATGTTGCCCGATATAAGAATGGTGGAAGATTTGGTACCATCATATCATTTTATCATCGCCAGTCCATGTCGGTTTATAATGATGTGGAAAGAGGCAGGTATGAGCAGGTGCGCACTCCCATATTTACCGGATCTGAAGAGCAGAATAAGTACGCTGCCAACACCGGTATGCTGGCTAACCTCACCTATGTAAAAGGCAAACACAAGATCTCATTTAAGAACCTGTTCAATCAGTTGCTGGAAAATAATTACACCAACCGTCTATTGAATAATACAGGACGTTTGCAGGAAGTTTCTTTACGGTCCTCTTTTCTGAACCAGCGTTCTTTATACAGCGGACAGCTGGAAGGTGAGCATACCATCAGTAAATCCGGTATAAAGTTTACCTGGAACGGCAACCTGGCTTATAATAATAAATCACAACCCGACTTCAGAACAGCGCAATTTGTAAGGAGCTTTACTGATCCGGGTGGGCATTTTGAAATGGATGATGATGATACACGCCGTTTCTTTTCATCATTGAAAGATTTTACAACTGGTTTCTCAGGATCCTTATTCATTCCTTTTAAAATAGGTGGTGTTAAACAATCTTTGAAAACTGGTGGTGGTTCTGTATTGCGGTTTCGAGATTTTAAAGCCAGGGTATTCAGGTACAAAGCCGCTTCCACTTCAACCGACATCACCATACCTTTTAACCAGGCGTTCCTCGCCTCCAATATCCACTTAAACGGATTGTTCCTGGATGAACAAACCCAGAACACAGATAAATACCAGGGAATATCAGCGCTGAATTCCGGATATCTGATGTTTGATAATAAAATAGGAAATAAGTTACGTGCCGTGTGGGGATTAAGAGCAGAATTTTTTGAACAGTTCCTTTCCTCACGCGACCTGTCACTGAAACAAGTAATGATCAATACTGAAAAATGGGATTTCCTTCCTTCTTTGAATCTTACATGGTCTCTCAATCCTCAACACCAGGTGAGGTTTTCGGCATCGCAAACCGTTGCAAGACCAGAATTCCGTGAGATCGCTCCCTTCCAGTTCTTCGATTACGAACAGATCTGGGGCATTAGTGGCGAAACTAAATTGAAAAGGACCTCCATACTGAATGGAGACATTCGTTACGAGTTCTATCCCGGGGCTGGTGAAATGATCTCGGTTGGACTGCTCGCCAAAAAATTCGATGATCCTGTTGAATTAAGGATGGATGCCGGTAGCAATGGCGACAGATGGCTGTTCAATTATGCCAATGCCGATGAAGCATTATTGTACGGTGCGGAAATGGAGATCAGAAAGGAACTTGATTTTATAAGTGATAAATTGAAGAACCTCACCTTCATCAGTAACCTTACCTGGCTGCAATCCAAAGTTATTTTAACAACGGAACAGGCATCAGGTACAAAAACAAAACAGAACAGGCCACTGTACGGGCAATCACCTTACCTGGTTAACGCGGGTTTGCAATTCAGCAATGATAGCTGGAATGCTACCGTATTGTATAACAGGGCAGGACCCAGACTCTATCTGGTAGGTGATCCACAGGGGGCGGGCTTTTATGATGTGTATGAAAGCTCCAGGAACCTCCTCGATATCCAGTTATCAAAAAAGGTTTTTAATAACAAAGGCGAATGGAAGATCACCATTTCTGATCTCCTGAATAACAGCTACTCATTTTATGATAATCCAACATCAAAGCCTGGTTATGATTATTCCGGTGGCGACAGGATCAACTATGGTTACAGACCAGGTACCACCATC
>CBIHLW010000319.1:0-4066 GCA_966210755.1 uncultured bacterium | reverse complement strand
GATCAACATTCCATCCGCTATCCTATTCAAATCCCCATTAATTTTGCATCCCGGTCAGAAATGGGCTGCCATCCCCTTTTCCCCATTTCAGACCTTAAAATCTCGATTATGTTTGAATCATTACAGGATAGATTAGAAGGTGCCTTTAAGAATCTAAAAGGCCAGGGACGCATAACTGAATTGAATATAGCGGCTACTGTTAAAGAGATCCGCCGTGCCCTTGTGGATGCGGATGTCAATTATAAGATTGCCAAGGAATTTACCGATACGGTAAAGGATAAGGCGCTTGGTGAAAAAGTGATCAACGCAGTAAGTCCCAGCCAGCAGATGGTCAAGATCGTAAAGGACGAACTGGTAGATTTGATGGGTGGTGAAGCGGCGCCGTTTAATGCCAAAGGCGCTCCGGCTGTAATACTGATAGCAGGTCTTCAGGGATCCGGTAAAACCACTTTTAGCGGAAAGCTTGCCAATTATCTGAAAAAACAAAAGTTATCACCCATGCTGGTCGCAGCCGATGTGTATCGTCCTGCAGCCATGGAGCAACTCAGGGTGCTGGGCGAACAGATCGGCATTGAGGTTTATATTGAAACTGAAAGTAAGAATCCGGTTGAAATTGCACAAAATGCCATTAAAGAAAGCCGAAGTAAAAATAAAAATGTCATCATTATTGATACGGCCGGACGGTTAGCCATAGATGAAGCTATGATGACCGAAGTAGCAACTATCAAAAATGCTGTCAATCCTACCGAGATACTTTTTGTTGTGGACAGCATGACGGGTCAGGATGCTGTGAATACTGCAAAGGCATTTAACGACAGACTTGACTTTACCGGCGTGGTGCTCACAAAACTGGATGGTGATACAAGAGGTGGTGCTGCACTTTCCATTAAGTACACTGTAAATAAGCCAATCAAGTTTGTGAGCAGTGGCGAAAAAATGGATACGCTCGATGTTTTTTACCCCGAGCGTATGGCCCAGCGTATTCTCGGTATGGGTGATATTACCACCCTGGTAGAAAAAGCACAGGCACAGTTTGACGAAGAGCAGGCAAGGAAACTGGAAAAAAAGATCCGGAAGAACCAGTTTGATTTTGCAGACTTCAAACAACAACTGGAGCAGATCAAAAAAATGGGCAACCTGAAAGACCTGATGGCTATGATTCCCGGAGTGGGCAAAGCAATCAAGGATATAGATATCAGCGATGATGCTTTCAAGGGGATAGAAGCCATTATCAATTCAATGACCATTGAAGAAAGATCTAATCCCGACCTCATTGATGGCAGCCGCCGGAAACGCATAGCAAAAGGAAGCGGTAAAGATATCAGCGACGTGAATGCGTTTATGAAACAGTTTGAGCAAATGAGGGAGATGATGAAGGGCATGAATAAAATGCCCATGGGCAGGATGATGCCGGGGATGAAAAGATAGCCATTGGCCTATAGCCAATGGCTATCTGGCTATCTCACCTGCTTCAACACCAGGTTGAATTCCACTTCCAGTTCATCTTTAACATCTATAAAACCAAGTACATTCTTAGGCGGTTTCAAACCGAAGTCGGAGAATTTCATGATTTCTTTGCCTTTTAAATTCAGGCAGTTATTCTTTTGACAGTTTTCAAGTTTGAGATACCTGGTTATGGTTTTACCGGCCAATGTAATTTCAACCTCTGCCTCGGCCTGTTGGTTAAGTCCTGAAATGGACCTGAAATTCATAAGGATATTCGGATATGCTGCAGCGTTCAGGGTTTTTTTAAAATCACGGGTAAGCCTGGCATTACTATTCCTGAAATTCTTTACAGGCATCTGGAGCAACCCTTTTTCAAACAGGAATTTTTTTCCCTGTGAAGCCAGGCTGATCACCATCGTATCCTTTCCTTCATAGAACCCTGAAGTAAAAATGAAGTGGTTTACGTTGGATGATCCCGAAATGCTTACTGTACTTTCCTTCCAAACAGCCCAGCTAAGGCTTGAAGTATTATTGCTGAGGATGGATGGAATGAATGTCGTTAAGAATAATAAAAGCTTCATGCTATTACTTTTTGATTGTCTTAAAAACCAATTACAGCCTGGATAACATATCCATTGAATTTACCTCCGTTTTTAATATCTGTAGCTGCAAAATGCCTGTACTCCTGGTTTACATATTCACCTTTCAGTAATACGTTTTTAGTAAGGTACCATCCTGCAGCAACACTTGCGCGGTTGATGTTGACGTCCTCAGTATAACCGGCTAACCGGGCAGCAACCGTATTATATCGGCCACCGATGAATACATTTTCTTTTTTACCCAGGCGATAGATCCCTTCTACAGCAAGTTGATTCATTTTACGGTCTTCTTTATCTGTTGCAGTACCTGCATTGCCTTTTGCAGATTCAATTGTACCAAACAATTCAAGTCCTTGATACTTCACAAAACCATTCAGCATAAATGTTTTTACATCCCTTGTAAAGTCTGGAGAAAAACGACCTGAAGAAAAATTGGCCTTCAGATCAGCCCCGGCGGTCTCCATCACACCAAAGTAGTTTGAACCCGCACGGTCGCCCGCATAAAGAACATTGCGCTGGGAATTGTTGTTCATATAATATGAACCGCTAAGCCTGATCCTTAATTTACTGGTCAGCTGCCTGTCAAGTCCGCCTTTAAAGTAAATGGCCGGGCTTTTAGAAGAATCTCCTGTTGCATCTGGTTTTTGTTTGTTGATAGAAGAGTTGATGGTACCGTTAGTGATGCCTAACATACCGAAAACTCCTTTTTTCTTCAGGTAGATCTCACCACCAATTTCAGTTGAAAAAGCATCTGCAATATAATTTTCAACAAATGGATTATAAATGGCCATTCCGGCGTCTGTTCTGCGGAAGTGCTGATCGCCATAGTTGATCTCCATATGACCGATCCTGATAGTAGCCATATCCATCAGCTTATCCCAGAACTGTCCTTTGAATGGAAGTTTGTCAAACTGGATATATCCACCCTTAACCCATGTTTCATTATGATGGCGGGTAGACAGGTAAGTGGCCAGGTGCAGACGGATACCTTCTGCCAGCTGAACATCTGTGATCAGGTTGGCCTGGGCAAGGTTAAATCCTGCAACCATTTTATACATTGGAACTTCAGAAGCAGTTTTATGTTCCAATCCCTGGAATGATTGTGTGAAGCCAGCACCGAAACGGATCCTCAATCCCGCGAAGGCAATAGAGTCAGGCTGCTTGCCGGTCTCAAACTGATTGAGTCCTCTCTGGTCATACGGTGTCCAGTAGGATGGTCTCAGATAAAATTCTTTTTCCTGTGCCTGCAAGGTTGCCGGAAGTACACCTGTCAATAAAATTCCCAGAAAGATGTAAAGTGGTTTTAAATTTTTCATTGTGTTCAATTAAAATATTATTAAAGTTGGGTGTCTTTGTTTCCGTTTAATTTTAGGTTATTATCTATGGTCAGATCGTTACCGGTTTTTAATGCACCCATCATAAAAGAAGGAGGCTTGATCCCGAAATCAGTCATTTTGATCCTGGTACTTCCTGTTACATGCAGACTGCGGTCTGAATTCAGTATGCCATTGGCAGTAAGCGTAACTTCTTTTGCCACTCCGGAAATGGTCAGTTGACCCAGCGCTTTGATCTGGTACTTGTTTCCACCCAGTGGTGTAACAGTGGCGGATGTCATTTTGAAATTTACATGTGAGAATTTGTCGGCATCGATTGCTTTGTATGCTCTGGAATCCAACAGATTTTCACCGCTTTTCAAAGACTTAACGGGGATGCTCAGACTTAATCCATTTAAAGAAATCAGCTGGCCTGCAGCGGCTGACTGCATGGTAAACTGAGCAAAACAGGTGTAGTCATTCCCTTTCATCGACCAGTCGTGAAGGTTGGATGTTCCGGAAACTTTAATTTCTGAAGTTGCTGAACGGGAAGTGAAAGTTACCTGTGCAAAAATTGGCTGAGTGCTGAATAAAACAATCAGTAAGGATAAAAATGGCAAAACTGATCTTAAAACGCCTGCGGTATTATTGTTTGTCATGACTGTTATTTTGGTTTATGATTGATTTGTGAGTACAAAACTATTGTCC
>CBIHLW010000318.1:0-4079 GCA_966210755.1 uncultured bacterium | reverse complement strand
GGGACTTCCAAAAGACCTGAGGGCTTCCTCCGGACAATGGTCGCCAGGTCAGAAAAAATTTGCCTTTTTGAATTCCACCAATACTACAATTGACCTGTATGTAGTGGACCTGGATTCTAAAAAAGCAATGAAAATAAACAGGCAACCATTAAATACCGTATTGGGTGGCAGTTACCAGTGGGCAGGGACTGATATGCTAATTTATAAAACCATTGTTCCCGGCAAGCAGCTTACAGCAAAGGCAGGTGCACCTGCCGGACCAGTGGTACAGGAAAATCTTGGAAAGGCCGCAGCATCGCGAACTTACCAGGATCTAATTAAAAATGCTTATGATGAGGACCTGTTCGAATATTTTGCTACAGCCCAACTGGTAAAAAATGATTTTATAAATGAAACACCCATTGGAAAGCCGGCAATCTACAGAAGCATCTCATTATCTCCCGACAAAAAATATCTTTTAATCACCAGCATCAACAAGCCCTTTTCCTACCTGGTGCCTGCTTATGGATTTCCACACTCGGTTACCGTGATGGACACAAATGGAGAAGTGATCAGGTCATTGGCAAAGAATCCATCGAGTGAAGGACAGCCCATTGGTTTTGATGATGCATCTACCTTTCCAAGAAATTTCAGCTGGAGAGATGATGAACCTTCAACCGTAACTTATGTACAGGCACTTGACAAGGGCCTTGGAAGAAAAAAAGCAGCCTTTCGTGATGGCTTATATGCCATTCAGGTGGAAGGTGACGGACAGGCCAGGGAATTATTCAAAACCCAACGCAGGCTAGGCGGTGTGATCTGGGGTAATAAGGATATAGCCGTTTTCTTTGAACGTACATCGGCCGACAGAAAAATAAGGATGAACAGGTATAACCCAACCACAGGTAAGGTAGATTCCTTATTTGAACGCAGCAGCAATGATGCATATAGTGATATTGGTAATCCAATGACACGAAAGAATCAATACGGTGAGCAAGCATTAATAATACTAAATGGAAAGGAATTGTTACTCAACTCACAGGGAGCATCAGCTGATGGAGATATGCCGTTTGTCCAGACATTTGATATTACCAATGGAAAGAAAAAACTTATCTGGAGATCTGTTGCTCCTTATTATGAAAGAGTGGTTGATGTAATAGATGCATCCAATGGTGTTTACCTTACTTTGAAAGAGAGCCCCTCAGAAGTTCCCAATTATTATATCAGGAATACAAAGAAAAAAATTGCACCTGTTGCCATAACAGATTTCACCAATCCGTATGAGCAGCTCGAAGGAATTGCAAAACAAAAGATCACCTACCAGCGTGCTGATGGAATTAATTTAACAGGAGACCTTTATTTACCCAAAGGATATGACGCTAAAAAAGACGGACCACTTCCGGTGATCATGTGGGCCTATCCGAGAGAATACAAATCAGCAAATGATGCGGCCCAGGTTAGGGGCTCAAAATATACATTCACCCGTATCAATTATGGTTCACCTATTTTCTGGGTAACGCAGGGTTATGCTGTTATGGATAATGCCGAAATGCCGATAGTAGTAGAAGGTGGTAAGGAACCCAATGATAATTTCATTCCGCAATTACATCTCAATGCACATGCAGCCATTCAAAAACTGGCAGCGATGGGCGTTGGAGACAGTAATCGTGTGGCCGTAGGCGGTCATAGTTACGGAGCATTCATGACAGCCAACCTGCTGGCACATACCAAACTGTTCAAAGCCGGTATAGCAAGAAGCGGTGCTTATAACAGAACACTTACCCCTTTTGGTTTCCAGGCAGAAGAAAGAACCTATTGGGAAGCCCCTGATGTATATCACAAGATGAGTCCGTTTACTTATGCCGACCAGATCAAGACCCCATTGTTGTTGGTGCATGGAGAAATGGATAATAACTCAGGCACTTTCCCCATACAGAGTGAAAGGTTGTATAATGCCATTAAAGGACATGGTGGCACCGTGCGTTATGTAGTGTTACCTTATGAGAGCCATGGTTATGCCGCAAAAGAAAATATACTGCATTTACTCTGGGAACAAAATCAGTGGCTGGAAAAATGGGTAAAGCATGCCAACAGGAATAAGCCGGCCGGAATTGAAAAAGAAAAAGTGTTTTAGGCGTGTGAACCGCCTACAAGGTATTAAGTAAAGCGAAGCTATCCATCTGTTTACAGGAATCGGCCACAAGGGAATTTCAATGCATGCATCTTATTCCCGGTGGCCGATTTTAACTTATCCATGACCCTTTCAAACAACCATTAAAATCATATTAACGTCTGATTTATGAGCTTTGCAAAAACCTTCGAAAATGAGAAAGATCATAGTGGCCATAGGGATATTATTTTTTTGCGGTCAGGCGGTGTCTGCCCAGAAGCAGGCAGCTGTTTCAGTTAAGGTGGACAGCATTTATTTTAATTTATATACAGACAGCCTGAAAAAGGGTTTTTTCAATTATATCAGTATTGATGGAAAATTATCAGATGGTTCCTGGACGCCACTGGATTCAACAAAGATCTTATTCCTGTCCGATGCAGGCTTTTTCAAGGGAAATGACCTTTATATAGACAGCTCTTACCAGGAAGAAACCGTAAGGGTAAAAGCCATTCTTAAAAGCAATCCAAAGGTTTGGAAAGAAACCGTTATCTATATCAGGAAAAGAGGTTTTGACGAGCCCCTTAAAACCAATGAGCAGATACTTGAAGAAATGAAGGCGAAGGCGAAGAGGAAGAAAGGATGAGGGAGAAGTTGGTTAGTAGGGAGTCAATGAGTCAACTGTCCTTCAGTCGGGAGTCATTAGTCAACCAGTCGGGAGTTAACAAGTCAACTAGTCCATTAGTCCATTAGTCGGGAGTCAACAAGTAAAATAGTCGAAGTCAACAAGTCAATTAGTCGGGAGTCGGTAAGTCCTCAATTTCACCTGCCAACGAACCTTACATCTTCTTTGCATCTTCAAGAAATTTGGCCAGTCCGATATCGGTCAGCGGATGTTTCAACAATCCAAGAATGGGTTCCAGGGGACAGGTACATACATCAGCTCCCAATTCAGCTGCACGAACAATATGATTTGAATTGCGGATGGATGCAGCCAGTATTTCTGTTTTATATCCCTGCATGGTGTAGATATTGGCAATTTGTTCAATCAGGATCATACCATCCCAGCCGCTATCATCAATTCTTCCTATAAATGGTGAAACATAAGCTGCACCTGCTTTAGCAGCCAGTATAGCCTGACCAGCGGAAAATACAAGTGTACAATTGGTGCGGATACCATTGTCGGTAAACCATTTGATAGCTTTCACACCATCTTTGATCATAGGCACTTTCACTACGATATTGGGATGAATGGCGGCGAGTTTTTTACCTTCTTCCACTATAGTGGCAAAATCCGTTGATAATACTTCGGCGCTGATATCACCATCCACCATTTCACAAATGGTTTTATAGTGCTTATTGATGGCTTCCTGTCCTTTAATACCTTCTTTAGCCATCAAAGACGGGTTGGTGGTAACACCATCCAGTATTCCTAATTCATTTGCTTCTTTGATCTGGGCCAGATTGGCTGTATCTATAAAAAATTTCATTGCTTATTCATTATTTGAGGCCACAAATATAGAGGAAATAGAGTGAGAGCGGGAACGAGAGTGAGGGAAAACAAATGGCAGGCTACTTACATCGCACCGCTACAACCGCCTACCCTTGCTACCTTCCGGTCCTGGGGGAGTTCAGCAGGAGCTGGTCGTATAAGACCTGCCGGTGCAAATATAGGGAACTTGATTATTTCAATTTTAATCAGGAATGTTAAGAGCCTTCTTTTATTGCAATAAATTTTTTGCAGAAGGCCTGAGGTAGGGCATGATCTCCTTTAAACTAAATTGGCAAATTAGAACGAGAATTGCCTATAAGGCAACGCTATAGTGAAGTTATACACACTGTATCTAAAACAGTCAACTTTGTTCGACATTTCACATATCCCGACTATGCACGCGAGAATTGACATCTTTATCGGATTTGCTATCCTTGGGTTTGTCGTAAATATCGCAACGTCATTTCACAATAACCAACGGATACAGATGAGCAGGAATGT
>CBIHLW010000317.1:0-4097 GCA_966210755.1 uncultured bacterium | reverse complement strand
GTTTACTGTCCGATTCCAATTCCACCGCCGTCAGCTTTTGCTCTTTTTGCTTCTTCTTCCGCACCTGTAGTACGGTTGCGGGCTGCCTTTATCTGCGCACTTCCGAAGCGAAAAACAAAATTCAGTTTGAATTGCTGCGCATCCCAGGTACTGCTGAACTCTGAACGCTGTCCTGCAAAGTTGGAAACGCCCCTGAACTGCATGGACCCGAACACATCGCTCACGGAAGCCTTAATGGTTCCCTTTCCATTCATCACCTGTTTTTGAATTCCTGCGTCTACACTCCATAAAGACCTTCCTTCAAAACTTCCCATGTAAACAGTTGGTGCATTATAGAAACCACTTAATTCTGCGGTCCATGTTTTTGTTTTTCCAAACTTCAGGCTGTTCTGCGCAAAGAAGCTAAACCCGACAGCATCAAGATCCACCTTGCGGCCTTCACCAAAATCTGCTTTGTATTTAGAATAATTGGTGCTCAGGTTTCCAAATAAACTGTAGTTCTTATACATGAATGGATAACTGATGTTCAGGTTGATGATATCCTGCGTTGCCAGGTTTCGTTTTGATATGAATGATTTGGATATTTCTGCCGTATCTATCAGTTGAACAAACATATCTTTCACATGGCTATAGTTCAACGTTGTATTCAGCTTGTATTTATAAGTGTGTGTGATACCAAAGCTGTTGGTGTATTGAGGACGCAGGTTGATATTGCCTTTCTGAAATGTATATTCATCCAGCTTGAATTCAAAAGGATTCATATCCTGGTAAACAGGCCTGTCAATGCGCCTGCTGTACGTAATACTCAGCTGGCTCATTGGATTTTTATTGAATGTAACGGCGGCACTGGGAAACAGGTCGGTATAATTACGATGGAAGGTTGAATCATATTTTACATAGCCACTACCGTTATTGCGTTGTCCTTCCGAAATACCTTCGGTATTGGTATTCTCCAAACGCAAGCCAGCCTGTATCATAAATCCTTTAAAAGGACGGTTATAATTTACATAGGCTGCGTTAATGTTCTCCCTGTAATTGAAAAGATTGCTCCGGTCCCTGTCAAGCTGCATTGAAGATCCAAACACATCATAACGCTGGAAGTCATTATCGGTTTTGATAAGGGCTGTTTTTCCTCCGAATCCTAGCTTACCTCCTTTAAAATTCTGTTCCCAGTCAGCTTTGAATGAACTGATGCGGATCTCAGAAGGCGACAACATCCTGTAAATAACAGAACTTGTAATGGTCTGCTCAGTTGCATCATAGTAGAAATTAGGCTGGTACTGGTCATTGTTGATATCGTATGTGCCATGGTCTGCATTCAGGTTGAGGCTTTTCCCATCGGCACTATTATATGCATAATTCAAATTAAGATTCAAATTATTTCTTTTCATTTTACTACTGTTATCCGCAACAAGTACACGGTCAACAATGCCGGTTGGTATATAGGAAATAGGCGTGCGGGAATAATTATTAAATGTTGGATTAGCAATGGTTCCGTTTACCATAGCCCCGACCGTGCTTTTCTTATTTACAAAAAAGTCAACTCCTGCTTTATAATTATGTGCGCTCATGTCCATATTCACCTTGCTTTCCTGTTCAAACAAAGTATCCAGCAACGACCTTTTGATCTTCATGGTTTGCCGCATCCTGCTCTGGTTGGTATTGTAATTACCATAAATATTCATGTTCCTGTTACGGTAGTTCAAAGCAAATCCTGCATTGTATTTTGGATAGTATCCAAAATTGACCCCGGCGTTTACAGAACCATTGGTACCAAGGGATTTATTTTTCTTTAAACGGATATTAATGATCCCTGCATTACCGGCTGCCTCGTATTTTGCTGAAGGGTTCGTGATCAGCTCAATGGCTTCGATGTTGGATGATTGAATTGATTTTAGATAATTGGCAAGGTCCTGTCCGGCAAGTGGCGTGGGACGGCCATCAATATAAACCTGAACCCCGTTTTTTCCGGCAAGGCTGAGGTTATCATCTTTATCAACAAGCACTCCGGGAGATTTGCGAAGCAATTCCATTGCGTCGCTACCTACCGCATTTACAGTACCCTCTACATTCAGGATGGTCTTATCGGCCTTTACTTCAACCATTGGCTTTCTTGCCGTGACCACAATATTTTCCATACTGGATGCCGCTTTTACCATTTTAAGTGCGGGAGCGGAAACATCGCCTGTCCCTGAAAATGTAAATGGTGCCGAAACAGATGGCTGATAACCAACAAAGCTTGAGCTCACCCTGTATTGCCCTGCCGGCATTCCTATAAAATGGTACTGGCCATTTTGATTGGTAACTGCCAGCTTGATCACTGCTGTGCCGGTATCTTTCAAAAGGCTTATGGTGGCCCCGGCAACTGGTTTGCCTTCGGCATCCATGGCGGTTCCTTTTATTTGCTGCGCATGAACCTGAAAAGCGGTTAAAGCTGAAACCATCAGCAGGATGATACCTCTCATAACTTTTGGTTTTCGTATTGAAAATTTATTTCTCATATTAATTTGATGGCCCAAACTTATAACCGGGAATAAGCAGAATTAAAAACGTTATACGAAGAGGGGATTTGAAAGGACGAAGAAGGCTGATGATGATAGGCGGGGACCTGAAACTTATTCCCTGTTGAAAAGCCTGGTCCATTCACGAAGATTCTTTTCAGCAATATTATTTACCTGGCCCTGCTGCAATCTCCAGCTCCAGTTATTTTCAACTGAAGCGGGCGTGTTCATTCTTGCAGCGTCATCAAGGTTGAGAACATCCTGTAAAGGAAGGATCGCAATCCGGGCCACGGATGCATAAGCCATACGGGCTAATAGCAGGCTCACCTCGGCCGATGATACCGGACGGCCGATATATTTTTCGAGTGCCAGCCTGCTGTCTTCTCCGGCTTCAGTTGTAAACCAGCCGCGGGTAGTATTGTTATCGTGGGTACCGGTATAAACAATAAAATTTTCCTGGTAATTATGCGGAATGTGAACAGACCTGTTCATATCGCTGCCAAATGCAAATTGCAGCACCTTCATGCCTGGTAACTGATAGCTATCGCGTAACTGGTACACCGTTTCATCTATTTCACCCAGGTCCTCGGCTACAAAAGGCAACGATCCCAGTTCTGTTTTTATGGATTCAAAAAAATTTTCACCGGGGCCTGGTTTCCATTCACCATTCTTTGCTGTGGCCTCGCCTGCGGGTACTTCCCAATAAGCTGAAAAAGCCCGGAAATGATCAAGCCTTACGAGATCGAACCATTCAATATTCTTTTTCAAACGGTTGATCCACCATGCATAATTTTCTTCCTTATGCTTTTCCCAGTTAAAAACAGGCATACCCCATAACTGTCCCAACGCACTGAATGCATCGGGTGGCACCCCTGCCATTCCTGTTTTGTTTCCCTCTTCATCAAGTGCAAACAGGTGACGGTTTGACCATACATCGGCTGAATCATAACTTATGTAAAATGGGATATCACCAATCAGTTGTATGCCCGACTGGTTGCAGAAATCGCGCAAGCCATGCCATTGCCCTGAAAAAATAAATTGAAACCATTTTATCTTCCGGATCTCTGCCTCATTCTTATTGTGAAGTATGGTTAAAGCCTGCGGATCATGGAATTTATAATCACGCTCCCATTCAAACCAGGGTTTACCACCATTTTTCTTTTTAAGTAAAACATACAGCGCGAAATCATCCAGCCATTCTTTTTCCCTTTCTTCAAAATCATGAAAACCATTTTTATCAAAATGGGATTCCTGCTGAACAAAATTCTGCCAGGCCTTATCAAGCAATACTTCTTTGATCTTTTCGGCATGCGCGAAATCAGTATTGCTTTTATTTGCAACCTGCACCTGCTGAATATCCTCCCTGCTTAATAACCCGTCCTTAACCAGTAATTCAGGACTAATAAATAAAACATTACCTGCGCGGCTTGATATGGAACTGTATGGGGAGTGTCCCTGTCCTTCTTCAGTGGGATTCAATGGAAGCAGTTGCCAGTACTTTTGAGAACTTCGCTGGAGGAAGTCTGCAAACATCCTGGCTTCGGGACCCATATCACCGATTCCAAATGGTGAAGGGAGAGAGGAAATATGCAACAG
>CBIHLW010000316.1:0-4099 GCA_966210755.1 uncultured bacterium | reverse complement strand
GCACAGCATCATACAATTGAAAAGCTCTGGGAAACAGATACCATTGTTGCCATTCCCGAATCGGTACTACCACATAATGGTCTTTTATATATTTCACTGATTGATGGATCACCCTGGGAAGCGGATGGAAGAGGAGGAGTAGGTGTTATAGATCCACAGGGGAAAAAGTATAATGGCTTATGGGTAATGGGACTCCATGCGCCCAAAGGAATGGCTGTTCATGAACAAAAGCTTTACCTGGCAGACCTTTCCGATATTGTTGTTGTTGATATTGAAAAAGGTAAAGTGATAAAGAAAATCCCGGTGCCGGGTGCTTCAGGATTGAATGATGTTACAGCATCGGATCATGGCATTATTTATGTTTCCGATTCCCGTACCGGAAAAGTTTGGAAATTGAAAGACGGAATTCCTGAAATGTTTATGGATTCGCTGAAAGGTGTGAATGGCCTGAAGGCTGTAGGTCATGACCTGATCATAGCTGCAGGTAAATCTTTTATAAGTGTGGATCAACATAGCAAACAAATAAGAAAGATCGCTGAACTGCCAAACGGAGGTGATGGTATTGAACCGGTCGGCAATGGCGATTTCCTGGTAACATCCTGGAGCGGATTTATATATTATGTAAGTGCTGATGGAAAAGTGGAGACCCTGCTGGATACAAGTAAGGAAAAAATCAATACAGCCGATATTGGATATGATGCTGAAAAAAGAATTATGTATGTTCCTACTTTCAATGCAAAGACAGTTGTAGCATACAAAGTGCACTAACTACCCATGTTCAATAAAAAACCCTGCTTTATTTAATGAGCGGGTTTTTTTTATTAAAACAGTTTCAAAAACTGGCCAAAGGATATCAATATCCTGATACAGGAACAATAGGATAAGCAGGAACCCTATTCTTTTGAATCCTGTAATAGCGACCTTATGATCCTGCAGGGATTGCCAGCGGCAAATACATCAGAAGGTATATTTTTAGTGACCACACTGCCAGCGCCAATTATGGAGCGGTCGCCAATATGTACGCCCGGGCAAATAACGGAACTGCCACCAATCCACACATCGTCGCCAATATGAATAGCCCTGCCTGATTCAAGACCAGAGGCACGTTCCTTATGATTCATGGGATGTGTGGCAGAATAAACCTGAACATTGGGGCCGAGTAAGGTTCTGTGCCCTATGGTTACAACAGCTACATCGAGTATTACACAATTGAAATTGAAGAATACCTTTTCACCCAATTGAATATTAATTCCATAATCACAATAAAATGGCGGTTGTAACCAAATGTTTTCGCCGGCATCAGGAATGAGTTCTTTCAGTATCCGTTTTCTCTTTTCTGTTTCATCTTCCCTGCTATCATTTAGTTCTTTAATGAGCAGGCGGGCTTTTAATCTTAAGGCAGATAATTCTTTATCAAGTGGATCATACTGCTCCCCGGATAACATTTTTTCCTTTTCTGTCAACATAATCAGTATTTAAAAGCGTACATGTGCCATGCAGGGTGCGCCGCCTTAAAAATAATCATTCAGAGAAACCGGTCATTTCAAATTGATGCTTCATCCACTTCTTCTACTATACTTTGTCCTTCACTTTCGTCGCCACATGTCCAGCGCCAGTGCTCATGAAGTCTTATTTTCCCGTTGTCCAGAACTTCAGGTTTGGAAATACAAATTCCGGTCATTAACTCTCCACTATCGTTTACATGATGGTAGCGGAGGTCCATTATTCCATCAGCATCTGCCAATCCAATTAAATGGCCAAATAAAATGCTTCCCCCTGAATAGGTAGCCGAAACCAAAAAACCATTTTGCTGGTAATGAAACACTGTTTCCGAATTTACTTCTGCATTGGAAGTATTGGTAACAACCCTGAAAATTTTATCATTGTAATTGATCATTGTTATGAGTTGTGACTAAATATTTTTAACTTTTGTCACAAATTACCAAAACCAACTTTTATGGACACATCATTTTTTTCAGAACTTAACTGGTTACATATCCTGGTTGCTGCCATCGCCTATTTCCTTCTGGGCGCTATCTGGTATTCCCCCCTTTTTGGCAAGAGATGGATTGCTTATCAGAAAATAGACATGAATGATCCGGAAGCAAAAAAAGGAGCTGCCACCATTATGTTCTTCTCCTTTATTATTATGTTTCTTACCACCATTGGATTGGCTGTTCTGGTTTTCCGGCTTGAACTTGAAGAAGCCATGTCGGGAATTAAACTGGGATTATTTACCGGGCTGTTATTTTCTGCCGCTGCCATCAGTATCAGTTACCTATACGTAAAAAAACCTTTAGGGCTTCATCTTATTGATGGACTTTATCACGTTTTAGGTCAGGTAATTGCAGCAGTTATTTTGTGTATCTGGCGATAAGGCCTTGTCAATGGTGAATCCAGAATGCCAGCACCTGTAAATTAATTGACAGGTAACATAAAAAAAGTTTGGATGTCCAAACTTTTTTTTATTGCAGTTCTTTATAATGATGATGGTTAAATGGCAATTGTGCCTCATTCCACTTTCGTGATCTTAACCATATTTGTAGGCAGGTGCAGGTGAATAGGTGTGCTTCCCGTGCTAACCACCACATCCCCGGATTTTAAGAATCCTCTTTCCTTAAGAATATCGATCTGGTCGAAAACGATATCATCCAGTGAATTCTCTTCCGAATAATACAGGGCCCTTACACCCCAGCTCAGGCTTAACTGGTTTACAAGGAATTTTTCTTTTGTGAAAATAAACAATGGCGCTTTTGGACGGTAGCTGCTCAACATGAATGCCGTATATCCGCTCTGGGTCATGCCTATCAGGGCATCCGATTTAACATCATCGGCCAGTTTACAGGAATTATAACAAATGGCATCACTTAAAAATGAAGGAGAGTGGGGTTGGGGATGAAGGAATTCTTCCCTGTTGTATCTGTACTCAGTGCGTTCTACTTCCATAATGATCTTACGCATGGTTTCAACTACAAGTTTGGGATGTTGTCCGGTGGCCGTTTCTCCACTTAGCATCACGGCATCGGCACCCTCAAGCACTGCATTGGCCACGTCTGTGATCTCACTCCGGTTTGGCTTGCTCCGGTCTATCATACTTTCCATCATCTGTGTAGCCACTATTACCGGTTTTGCCCTATGCAAACACTTACTAATAATATTTCTCTGAATAAGGGGGATTTGTTCAACAGGCAGCTCTACTCCAAGGTCTCCACGTGCTATCATTACCGCATCACTTTCTACAATAATATCACGCAGGTTATTCATAGCCTCCGGCTTCTCTATTTTAGCTATGATCTTGGTGCGGCTTTGCTTTTCCTGTAGTTTATTCCGTAGAATGATCAGGTCCTTAACGCTGCGCACAAATGAAAGCGCCACCCAGTCAAGCTCTTCCGCTATAATAAATTCAAGATCAGCAAGGTCTTTTTCTGTTAATGCGGGAAGAGATATTTTGGTGTCGGGCAGATTGATGCCTTTTTTTGATGAGAGCCTTCCTCCCATGGTTACTTCCACTTCAACATCATTGTTCTTAAGGATTTTTTTTACCTGTACCTCCAATTTGCCATCATCAATCAGGATCTTGTTCCCGATTTTTACATCTTTATGTAGATTGGGATAGGATACGTAAATCCTTTCTTTGGTACCAATTAATTTATCATTGGTAAAAGTGAGAATATCACCAGGCACAATGTCAATGCCGCCCCCATCCATTTCACCAACGCGAAGTTTTGGTCCCTGGAGGTCACCAAGGATAGCAATATTATAAGGTTCCGTTTTATTGATCTGGCGTATGTATTCTATTATCTGCTTTTTATCCTCGTGACCGCCATGTGAGAAATTTAAACGGAATACATTCACACCGCATTTTACAAGTTCCAGTAATTTGTCGTAGGTATCGCATGCCGGTCCTACAGTAGCTACGATCTTGGTACGGTGATAGGTATGTTCTATACCTGCCGTTCTGTCCATTTCTTTATGGTAATACTTTGTTGCTTGTTTGCTCATAAAAACTCTGTTCACCCTGTTCCGGTTTAACAATGGACAAGGATCAGATTTTAATTATTGAATAATATTATTTAAAAAATAAAATGATAGTTGTTAC
>CBIHLW010000315.1:0-4106 GCA_966210755.1 uncultured bacterium | reverse complement strand
ATACATTTTTCCGGTCCTGTGGTAAATAAAATTCCTCGAAACTTTTTCCAAGTATCTCAACATCCTTATACCCTTTGATCTTTTCTGCTCCTTTATTCCAGTTTCTAATAAAACCATTTTCATCCAGCAAAATAATGGCATAGTCTTCCACTTCATCTACCATCTTATGATACCGTTCTTCGCTTTTTTGTAATTCTTCATTTTTCTTTAGAAGGTCAATGGTTTTGTCTGCAACGGTCTTTTCTAAAGTTGCAGCCAGGTCGCGGTACTTAATTTCTTTTTCTCTTAAACTATCTTCAACAGTCCTGGCGTTGGTTATATCTATAAGCATATTTACTGCCCCATAAATGTTACCGTTTTTATTATAGAGGGGCTGGGGGTGAGGCAGAACAAATCTTTTATCTCCATTTGGTTTTTCAATAATGATCTCTTCACCATAAATGGCCTTTTGTTCTTTCAGGCATTTGGCCATGGGACATTTATTTAAAGGCAATACAGTGCCATCAGTTGTGGTGATCTTCCATGAACCGCACCAGAGATCTTTTCCAATTTCAGGCTCCCTGCCCCATAATTTGGCGGCTTCTTCATTAAAATAAGTAACATAACCATGCGGGTCGCAGGTGTAAACGGCAACGGGAAGAAGATTCAATATTGAACGGTAGTTTTCTTCGTATTCCTGTAATTGGCTGGACCGCTGCTTTTGTTCAGTGATATCTGTTATACTATTTATGATGCCAACCTGCCGGCCATTTTCATCTTTAACGGGAACAATATTCAAAAGAACATGGATCCTGGATTGATCCGGCCTTTCAATGATTAATTCCTGGTTTTTGACTGGTTCGCCTGTGAGCAGGCATATTGCTGATGGGCTCTGATGTGGGGGTATATAGCATCCGTCGGTTTTATATAATTTGTAAGCTCCGCAATATCTTTCCAGTTCATTGTTGATCTGTGGCCGCCGTCCCCAGAGCAACACTGCTTCCTCATTAAAATTCCTTATATAGCCATTCTGGTCACAGAAATAAACTGCGTTAGGGAAGAGATTGAAAATATTATTTTCAGAAATATCTTCGGGTGCAAGAATTTCCTGCATGGATTGATGCAGCATCCATTCATTTTTCATTTGTTCCGGGATGTTAAGGGAAAATAAAGATAATATTAAATGCAGTTCAGGGATAGGGGTGACAGCTTAAAATCGCTTAATGAAAATAAAAAAGGAAACTGTTTCCGGTTTCCTTTTTTATGATTATAAGTTTTGTTTCATAGCAGTGGACTTTCATCGGAAGATTCATTGTTTTTGCTTCTGGATTGTCCTCCCTTCTTACCGGCCGACCTTGCTTCTTCTGAATTCCACTGGTGAGCCACCCCCTGTTCATGTGCGGCACGGCCGCCTTTGCGGGCAATTTCTCTTTGCTTTTCCGCATCCATAGCTGCAAATCCCCGTATGGATTTGCCCTGGTTTTTGTTTTGTTCATTCGTTTCTTCCATAAAAAGAATTTATGAAAGAAATATATATAATCTAATGCCAGCTTAAATTCAGGCTGTATTGGAAGATTTTTGTTATTTGTTGAGTAGCGCATTCCACATGAGTATGTTCATTTCCTCGATTGAATGCAAAGTGAATTTTGCGGATTATCTAAGTTTTGAATTCTCTAACCGGCAGTTTTGAGTGGATTATAAATGGGCTATCACCCCGATAAGGCAGACCCGGCTGTTTGATTATTGATGTTAACCAATAATTTTATGGCACTTAACCCATTTAACCATGTCTAGAATTGGACCTGTTATTATTGCCGAAGATGACCGAGACGACCAGGAGATCATGAGAGAAGTATTTGAAAGCCTGTCTATAAAGAACCCCCTGCGATTTTTTGAAAGCGGGGAAGATGTACTTAATTACCTCCACACCACAAGCGAACAGCCATTTCTGATCATTTCCGATATCAACCTGATTAAAATGAATGGCCTGGAGTTGAAAAAACAAATAAATGCCGATGAGCATCTTCGAAGGAAAAGCATACCCTTTGTTTTTCTCACCACAAGTTCAGATAAAGCTGCTATTTCCAAAGCATATGAAATGATGGTTCAGGGCTACTTTAAAAAAGAGAATAATTTCAGGCAGATACAAAATTGTATTCGCATGATCGTGGAATACTGGCTGATCTGCCGTCATCCCAATTCGAGCTGACTTATGGACTTGCAGACTTCAGGACTTGCAGACAGGTGATAAAAAACTTTCTCATTTATTCAGCCGGCACAAATAGATAATTCATAAAAAAAGCTTCTGTGTGAACAGAAGCTCTAAGGTTTTTTAGGAATTGGTGGCTTGTTAGTTATTTCGTGGTTGGATATTGGTTTGTATGTTCAAGTTAAGATAGCCGTTATAATTTTCACCGATGTTTTTTTTGATCTGTTACAAAATGCGGTTATGCACATCGCTGCTCATGTTGACCAGGCTTGGTTTTCATCCAAAAAAATAATTTATACACAACAGAAAATATTTATCACTGAGGGTTATTAAACAAAGAATGTAATGGTACATGTTTATACCAGTAATTGATGTTCAGGTTTTAATCTTTTGCGTAAACATCTTTTCTTACACTGATACTTCCCAATACAACTTTGGTATGGTCTGCCCATTTATGATCAGGTGCCTGCATGGTTGTTTTTCCATTGGCAGGTATATTGAAAAACCGGATGGTTTTGGTTTCGAGTAATTTATTATGGGCATCAAAATAAGCAACGTTCACGTTGGCGGAAGATATGGATATAGCATTCCTGTTTCTAAGCGTAACTTTTAATCCGCTAACACCCATCATCCAGTTATCAGGTGAATGAGCGCTGAGTTCAATTTTTTCAGCCACTGCAGAAAGATCCGTTTCATTTTCGTAGGAGCTGTTCTCTCTTTTTTTAGCCATCCGGTCCGTAGCCCGCTGTGGTTCTTCTTCAGGTACCGGTGTCTGGTTTATCGGCTGATCTGTTTCTTTTTCCGGACGCCGGGTAAAAATCCCCCTGACTACATCCTTTAGCTTTTTCTTTTCCTTTTTAGGTGTGGTTGCTTTTTCTTCAGTGATTATTGATTCACTGGTTTCCTTTTTTGTCAGGTCCCTATTATCATTTTCTTCCACAGGTTCATGGATCACCGGTTGGATGGTATTTACATCAGGCTGTTCATTTTTTTTAAGGACCGTTTTTTTATTGGTCCGGGTTTCTACTTTTTCCGAACCTGTTTTCATTACCGGTGTTCTTTCCCGCATACCCTGGTTGTCCATTATTGGGGTTTCCGGTTCTGGCTCATGATCTTTTAGGGCCTGGATGCTTTCTTCTTCAACCGGCAGGGCGGCTATTGTTCCTGCTGCTGCCTGGATTGATTGAACCTCAGGTTTTGAAAATAACTGGTAGCTTACAGCGGTCACCAACAATATGAAGGCAGCGATGAACACATTTTTTTTGGAAATGGTTTTTTTGTTCTTCGCGGAAGGCCTGTAATAATATGACCGGTCAGGTGTATGTGATTGGTTTGTTGCAGTGTCCATGGATTTATTTGAAGGCACTGCCTGCTTTGATGGGTAATGAGATGGGTCTGGATAGGACTGGATCTTTTCTGTTAGCGTACCTGCTTTCTCCATAATGGGGTCGCTGGTAACTTCTTCAGATGCCCCGGAAAACAAAGGGGAGGGTACTTGCGGTGCTTTGCCAGGCATGCTTACAAAAATTTTTTTGGAAGCATGCTCCGTATGAGAGACCGGAACTTCTGCATGTTGCTCAGTTTCCATCAAAGAAGTGGGAACTGGTTCATAGGGCGAGTCTGCACTGGGTGTTGGCTTTACGAATTCTTTTAATGATTGAATTTCACCTGGATATCTCCATGCGGCACTCCTTCCTTCTTCCCATACAAGGTCGAAGGGTTTTAGATTCAGACTTAATATTTCATTGAGGGTGTACGGACCTGTTTGTTGATTATTGCGAAGAAGCAGATAAATCTTTTGCATACAGGCTGATTTTAATAAGAAATAGAACTAAGCATGTAACGATAACAGACCTGCGGTATTGCAGAAGGTTTCTTAAAACAAACAAAAAAGGAAAGGATGAGGGTTGATGAATAC
>CBIHLW010000314.1:0-4115 GCA_966210755.1 uncultured bacterium | reverse complement strand
CGAGTGTTTTTGAGCGGATATCTTCGCTGTTGTATTCAAGCAGGTCGTAGGCAAAGAAAGCAATGGGCGCTTCCTGCAGTTGTTTTTTGCTGATATTCTTTCTTCCGATCCTGGTTTGCAATATTGCAAAGGGAAGGGGTTTCCGGTCAACTGAAGGGATGATCTCTCCATCTATGGCAACGCCATCCGGTAACAGTTCACAGAAAGACTGATATTCAGGAAATTTATCCGTCATCAGTTCTTCGCCGCGGCTCCAGACAAATAATTCACTATTTCTCCTGATCACCTGTCCCCTGATGCCATCCCATTTCCATTCTGCCTGCCAATTTGCAGGATCGCCCAATAATTTTTCCAGGTCGTTTTCCTCAATAGCATAGGCAAGATAAAATGGATAGGGTTTAGACCAGTCAGTTGTGGTGGCATGTGCGCTTAACAATTCATCAAACCTGATAAGGTTTGGGTCCCAGTTGCCACTTATGCGGTGTGCAATATCTGAAGTCTCAGACTGCATGGTTTTTGCCAGTGCATTCACCATGATCTTTTGTGATACCCCTATCCTGAATCCACCGGTAATGAGTTTATTGAAAACAAAGCGTTCCGCATCATTCATTTCCATCCATGCATCAATAATGAATTGCTTACGTGTTTCCTCCGGTTCTTTTTCAATGATCTTTAATTTTTCAAGGTAATACCATAGAGGATGTACATTATCTTTCTGATTAATTTTTTCAGGGAGTAACAGGGTAATGGTTTCTGCAAGGTCTCCAACAACATGATAGGATTCTTCAAAAAGCCAGAAGGGGAGGCCTGTTAATTCAACAGCATAATTTGCCAGTTGTGTTGTATTTACTGCTCTTTTAGGCCGTCTTCCGCTAAAAATGGCAATAACCCACACCTTGTCTTTATCGTTTGCCACTCTAAAGTAATCAACCAGTGCATTTAATTTATCATTGGTCTTAGTACTGCTTCCAAGTTTCATTACCAGTTCTGCAAATTGTTTCATCCGGGTTAATTATCCTTTTAAAAGGGATCAATTTGATCCAATAATAAACTGAATGGTATTTCCTGAAGACTTACACAGCTGCTTAGTTGAAATCCTTTTTTATAAACTATTCCTGTTCTACTGGATTTTCTTCTTCCGTTAATTCAATTCCTCCCTCCGTTTCATCTCCATATTCGGTTTTTACCTCTTTTGAAAAAATGCCCTGTTCATTCAGATATCTTGTAAAAACCGACTGAAAGCCATGGGTTGTAAAAACACATTCTGCTTCGGTGGCCCTGCAGGCTTTTATTAATCCATTCCAGTCTGCATGATCACTGATCACAAAGCCGGCATCCGCATTTTTCCTTCTTACATTTCCACGAACCTGCATCCAGCCGCTACAGATCCCGATTTCATAAGGAAGAAAACGTTTGATCCATGGAGAGCCTTCCGCACCTGAGGGTGCAATCACCACACTTCCTTTCAGTTCTTCTTTTGATACATCAATTACTCTTTTCACCGCGGGTAATTTCCATCCTGCATTCACCAATGCCATATGAACATTGTAGACTGCCCCGTGTAAAAAAATTTTGTCGGTTACTTCAGCAACCGGCAACAACAGGCGTTGTGCTTTTCCAAGGCTATAGGCTATCAATACAGAAGTTTTTCCTTCCATTTGATTTTTATTGATCCAGTTTTTTACACCCTGGTAAATTTCATGCTGTGGCTTCCAGTTATAAATGGGTAACCCAAAGGTTGATTCAGTAATAAAGTTGTGACATTTAACCGGTTCAAATTGTCCGCTAAGTCCATCGTTTTCCAGTTTATAATCTCCACTCACCACCCATATTTCACCATTGTGTTCCACCCTGATCTGGGAAGAACCTATAATATGGCCTGCAGGGTATAAACTGATTCTTACCCCATTGATATAGATTGTTTCATTCCATCCAATACTTTCATAATGATTATTGCCAAGTCTTTGCTGCAATATAGGTTTGGTATCGTGGTGACACAGGTACCATTTGCTCCCCCATCTTGCATGGTCACTATGGGCATGGGTGATCACGGCTTTGTTAACGGGGCGCCAGGGATCTATGTAAAAATCACCCTCACGGCAGTATAGACCTTTATTTGTGAATTCGATCAGAGGCATGCGGCTACCTGTATTTAAGGTTATTGATACAGTGCAAAGTTCGTACCCGGTGCACTGAAAACCTCAATGCGAAGGCTTAGTAAAGAACATTCTTGCTGCCACCGAGCACTTTAATAAAGTAGAGGTATTTGTTTTCAAAATAATCGAGGGTCATATCAGAACTGTTCTTAAATACAGGCTGAATATCCATTGGCGTAAGAATGTAATTTCCTTTACGGGAAAGATTTGATGCAATGTCTTTTTTTGTATCCAGGAGCAGTAATGAAAAGCGAAGCATGGTCTCATAGCCACGGAAAAACATTTCTCCGGGTTTTGTACTCATATCATTACTGAATTTTGATGAAAGATGTGTTTCCAAATCAGATCCCCGGTTATAATAAAATGGAGATGAATAAATAATTTCCAGATTACTTAATTCTTTGTTGGACAAATTAAAGTTATCCCAGGTAGGCATTCCAACCAGCAACATGGGATATTTTTTTAAGGTAGTCAGGGTCATGGCCAGTTTCATTCCAAATCTTTCTTCCAGACTGCCTGTTATCACAATATTTTTTCTGGTGCTGTCAAGATGCTTTGCAATAAACTGTGGACTGAAATCATTTGTAACATCAACAAATTTCATATCCAGTTTACTTGCCAGTGTTGATTTTGAAAATTCAATAAAATGATTTTTGATCTGATCTTCCTGTACCCCCTTTTTCCTGAATACAACTACCTTCTCAAGCGGATAATACCGTTGTAGAAAACGGTAAATTCCTTCCATGTGCGCCTGCAGCGTGGAATTCAGTACAACCATGTAAGGATTGTCATAAACCCCGGCATCATTGGGAAGTGTAGCTGAAATGAAAGGTATCTTTTTACGTTGTGCCGCCTCTGCAAGCATTCTTGTTTCTCCTGCATTGGAATGGGCTATGATCAATTCAACATCCTCCATTTCCGGACTTGATAAATGCGGGGTTATTCCTTCCTTCCCTTTTGTATCATAAAAGAAAACTTCCAGTGGGGCACCTCTTTCTTCCAGTGAATCGAGCGCTAATTGTACACCATAATAAAACTCAAGTCCGGCAATGGAAAATCTGGCGCCAGTTTTTTCATAACGGAAATTTCCACGCGCATCAAATGCCGAATCAAGATATAAAGGGGCAAATACTGCTATCTTATGACGCAAAGTATCCTGGGCGTTTGCATGTTTAACGGTTCCGCAAAAAACCATTAAAAAACAAATAAGAAATGAGAACCATTTTCTATTGATGCCAGGGACAAGGTTCATGTTTATTAGCATAATTAATTTTCAACAGCAACTTAAAGTAATTATTCCCATTCTATTGTGGCAGGTGGTTTACTGCTGATATCATAAACCACTCTGTTGATGCCTCTTACTGAATTAATGATCTCGTTTGATACATGCGCTAAAAAATCATATGGAAGGTGTGCCCAGTCAGCGGTCATGCCATCAACACTGGTAACAGCCCTGAGGGCAACAGTGAATTCATAGGTTCTTTCATCACCCATAACACCTACACTTCTTACCGGGAGTAAGATTGCTCCCGCCTGCCAAACCGTTGCATATAAATTATGTGATTTTAATGCTTTAACATAAATATCATCTGCTTTTTGCAACATTTTTACTTTTTCTTCAGTTACCTCTCCCAGAATGCGGATGGCCAGGCCTGGTCCGGGGAAAGGATGCCGGCTGATCATATCAGGCGGGATGCCCAGTTGGGAACCAACTTTTCTTACTTCATCTTTAAAAAGATACCGTAAAGGTTCAACCAGACCTAAATGCATTTTTTTCGGTAGTCCGCCAACGTTATGGTGCGACTTAATGGTAACAGATGGTCCATGAACGGAATCGCTTTCAATTACATCGGGGTATATGGTACCCTGTCCTAGTAAAGAAACCCCTTTTATTTTTTTAGCTTCTTCCTGGAAGGTCTCAATAAAAAGATTACCAATTACTTTCCGCTTTTTCTCAGG
>CBIHLW010000313.1:0-4119 GCA_966210755.1 uncultured bacterium | reverse complement strand
AGGCAGAGAGGGAATTGTAAATATGATGAACAGGGCATGTCCCTGTAATTCAAAGGTTACTGTATTTATTCATGTTGCCTGGGGTTTTAATATCTTACCCTGACCTCCTGCACAAATTTTTCTACCGCTCTTCTTACATCCGTAGCAGAAGCGCGGTGATTGTTAACGAGAACAGAGAAAAGCAAGAGCTTATTCCTTTTTGTATACAAAAACCCGCTGAGCGCCACTACACCCGAGAGGGTACCGGTTTTTGCATATATAAAACCATTTTCTGTTTTATAATAATTAGTAAGCGTTCCCTCATTACCTGTTGGGAAGATCTCTTTGATCCTTTCCATCCCGAATTCGTTTTTCATTTTATTAAGGATGGCAACAAAATCCTGCGGTGTAAATAAATTATACCTGCTCAATCCCGATCCATCTGCCCATCGTGGCCTTTGTGGCAAATCCCTGAAATCTGTTTTTAAGATGGTGTCTATGATCCGGGCATCATTCATCAGGCCAAGCAATTCATTGCTCACCATCATTAATGACTGTTCTGCAAAAAAATTATCGGAACGGTGCATCATGGGTTTCAGGAGTGAATCGGTGGGTTGCGAATAAATTGTTTGTCTGGAATGCGGATACTTAAATCCGGAGGCGATTGTTGAAGGAACAACTTCAATGTTTAATGTGTCCTCCAGTATTTCAGAAACATAACCAACATCGGTTATTAGTGGAATGAATACCCATCGAAATTCATTTGAGGCAGTTCTCAGTTGAAAATCATTATCATCAATACTTCTGTATATAAAGAACTGATTTGTTGAAACTGTTTGGTTTTGATCGTCATACCCAATTTCTGCTGAAGCAGTGAGGGGTAATCCGGATGGCATCGTCTTTAGTGTTTTACCCACCAGTTCAAATTTCACTATGTTTCCAAAAACCGGTAACATGGAACGTTCTGCCATATAGGAGGCATCATAATCATTCCAGGTCCAGCCATTACCCCATCTTTCACTCTTCCAGGCATCGGTAAATAAATGAATCCTCTCACCTGATCTTAAATGTTGCAGGAGTGGCTGGTAGCTAAATTCCTCATGCAGAAAGCTTGGGTCACCAGCAGGAAAAACATCCACCGTTCCATCTTTATCTGCAAAGATCCTGGCGGCTACAATACTATCACCCAAATATTTCATGGCTGCATAGCAGGTTGGAATTTTTGTATTACTGGCAGGAACAAAATAGGCATCGCCCTGGTGATCATAGATATATTTCCGTGTTGCAGGATCATAAACAGTGATACCTACATGCGCGGTTTTTAATGCATCTGCGTTCAAAACATCCCTTTCGGCAGACTTTGAAATTTGTTTTAAGGGACTGCATGCATATAACAGTAAGCCTAAAAAAACCAGGAGGTAATTGTTCTTATTGGGTTGCATATGCTTAGCTATTTATTTAGTGGCTGCACATCTTTAGCCAGTGGCCAATAGCTATTGGCTAAAGGCCGTACGTTATACTCTTTCCTGTGCTCTTAACCATCTTTCGGGGATCTCATTACTGCTTGCCAAAAGATAATCTTTATAGGAACAGGCTATGAATTGTTGATCCGGCAACTGCATCCACCACCTTCCTGTTTTTTTACTTTGAAGAAAAATGGTTTCAATTTCTGCAAAGGCCATATGGAATTCATTGAAAGAATCCTTTTCATCAATCTGTGCTTCCTTATTACCCTTGCTTCTTCCATCCAATAAATACCAGAGCATCTGGCTGATCTGTTTTGCTGTAAGGTAATCAACATCTTTTTCGGGACGGTAACCGTAAATGCCGATGCTTTGCATATTATGACTCATGCCTGCATATTGCATTAATGTACAGGCTTCTTCCCCGTTAAGTCCGTTTGGAGTAGAAGTATTTGATGGCGCAAATGCATGGGCCAGCGCAGAAATATCAAATGATAACATATGACAGTTGCGGATCACCGGTTCCATTTCATCTATATGTTCTCTTACATTTCCAACGCGGAAGCAATCAAACCTTAGCTTATCCATGGTTTCGAGCATGCGTGGATGAACAAAATAACTTTGAAAGGCTATGTGATTGTAATGCCTCATGTAATTAGGATCAGCGGTGAGCATTTCCATTAAGAAATTATCGCTGCGGAATGGTGAATCAATATTGATATCTATGTTAGCATCAATGCCTACTGCATCCATTTGCTTACGATCATCGGCAAAAGCGTAATACTGGGCGAGGGTAAGATCGTGCGATCCGCCAAGAACCACAACCGTTTTGCCCATGCCCATTAATTCGTGGCATACCATCTTCAAAGCGGCATGTGTATCATTCAAACTCTTACCTGCCTTGATATTTCCAATGTCTGCAAGCCTGATGTCCTCATGCCAGTAATAAAGTCCGTAAAATTCATTCCTTATGGCATTGGCGGCACCGCTCTGGTGCAACAGGGCGCTGCCTCTTTGCTCATTACAACCTACCAAAATGATCTGCGCATCATCCACATCAGGAAATTCGTCTTCGTAGATTTTCATGATCTTACCTATCTGTCCTTCCTTATACCCTGAGTCGAGAGAGATCTCACTCACATTAACCGGATCTAAAAAATCAATGATGGATTCTGGCATGGCTTAGTTTTAATACACGAAGTAAAATACACGAATTACATAAATTATTTCATTTGAAAAAATGTAGAACAGACTTCATTACCTGAATATAATTTTCCTTTCAATTCAGGTGAGGTCCTAATTGTTATCTGGACACGTATATTCAAAATTATTTTTTAATCTCGTACACGGCATACCCCCAGCTGTCAATTGCACCGATCTTGTTAACAGGATCAACATTATTGGTAAATACATTGGTCCAGTTAGTTTCAGAAGGCTGATCAACCCATCTGAATTGCAGGCGATCCTTTGTAAGATTGAGCAACACCAACACCTTGTTCCCATTCTTTTCGCGTTCAAAACAATAAAGCGCCGAATCATTATTGGTTCGTAATTTTTTGAATGATGCATTTGCCGCCAGCGCAGAATTGTTTTTACGAAGGTGTAAAAGCGTTTTATAAAATGCCGCCCTTTCCAGTTCGCTGAATTCGATAGTGTCCTTTGAAAAAAATGGTATGGCTTCCAATACAGGTTCTTCCTGACCACTGTAGATCAGGGGTACTGATTGCTTTATTGTTTGAGTAAGTACTGCGAAAGGGGCATGAGATGCACCGGGCATGGTTCCATAATCTGCCTTATTCCAGCTATTTTCATCGTGATTACTGGTGAAATACAGGAAGGTGGCAGTAGCTGGAAATAATGAATCAAATATATTTAAAACGGAATCCAGTGAATGGGCCGGCCTCCTGCCTGCCGCAACGTCAACAGATTTATGAAAGAACCTCCAGGCATAACTCATATCAAAACCCACATCATATACCCATTCGTCCTCTGCTTCCGCCAGCATAAGAATGTCTTTTTTTAAAGATCTGAGTTCAGCGTTGCACCGTTTCCAGAATGCTTTGCCCTGACCCTGGGCATGATCACACCGGTAACCATCAATACCTGTTTCAGTTACCCAATATTTCATCACCGCAATCATGCTATCTGCTATCTGTTGATTGTTGAAATCCAGTTTTCTGGTGTCGGTCCAGTCAGTACCAGGCTGGTGAACGGGAATTCCGGTAATACTATCGCGTATATAAAACTCCGGATGATCTTTTACCCAGGGATGATCCGGTGCCGTATGATTTGGCACCCAGTCAATGATCACCTTCATATCCATATCATGTATCTTCTTTACCAGCGCTTTCCATTCTTCCATAGTACCGAACTCAGGATTCACGTTCCTGTAATCGGAAATAGCATAATAGGAGCCCAGCACACCTTTTCTCCCTTCAACACCTATTGGTTGAATAGGCATGAACCAAAGTGTTTGCACCCCCATTTCCTTTAACCTTGGAAGATGTTCTGAAAAAGCATTGAAACTGCCTTCACTTGTATACTGGCGCACATTCACCTCGTAAATATTACCCTGTTGCAGCCAGGCGGGGTGACCATCAATCAAAGCCGTATCACTCTTAACCTGTGCGGGTTCCTGTTTGTTCCGGTCGGAACAGGAGATAAAAAAAATACACAA
>CBIHLW010000312.1:0-4127 GCA_966210755.1 uncultured bacterium | reverse complement strand
GTTTATAATCAGGGCCGGGTATATCCTGTTTATAATCTGCGTAATAAATAATGGGAGCTGCTAAATTCAACGTCAGTCAACATAGATCAACCATGCGCATGTTATTAATGCCGGTTAAAAAACTGGTAATCATAACTGGTTGCACCATTGTATTATTTTTTTTATTGAATCTGATATTTCCTTTCAGGGCCAATATTGAATATTCCACTATTATTTCCGATAATAAAGGACAGCTCCTTCATGCTTTTTTGACAAGTGATGAAAAATGGAGAATGAAAACAGACCTGGAAGAGATTTCTCCACTGCTTCGCAAGATAATTATTGCAAAAGAAGACAGATACTTCTATTCTCATCCGGGTGTTAATCCAATGGCTATTGTACGTGCTGCCTGGATGAACCTCATCCGGATGAAACGCACTTCGGGGGCTTCAACCATTACCATGCAGGTAGCCCGTGCAATGGAACCAAGGAAGCGGAACATTCTTTCTAAATGCATAGAGGCGTTCCGGGCTATTCAGCTGGAGCTGAATTACAGCAAAGACGAAATCCTCCAGTTATATCTAAACCTGGTACCTTACGGCGGTAATATTGAAGGCGTGAAGTCCGCATCGCTACTCTATTTCCAAAAAAATCCCGACCATCTTTCTCTTGCTGAGATCACCGCTTTATCCATTATACCCAACCGGCCGTCCTCCCTTGTTTTCGGAAGAAATAATGACCTCATCATAAAGGAAAGAAATAAATGGCTACACAGATTTTCAAGGAATGGGATATTTACAGCAAAAGAGATCAAAGATGCATTAGCGGAACCGCTCCATGCAAAACGCACTACCCTTCCCCGCTATATTCCTCACCTCGCCTATAAATTAAAATCTTCGTCAGCTCATTTAAATATCAGGACCACCATTGACCTGAATACCCAACTCAAAATAGAAAAACTTGTTACTGATTATTCACGCAATCTCAGACTGCATAACATCAGGAATGCATCGGTTGTGGTAATTGATAATAAAACCGGAAAAGTAATTTCCTACCTGGGATCTGCCAGCTTTTATGATACTACTGATGGAGGCCAGGTAAATGGTGCTGCCGCCATCAGGCAGCCAGGCAGCACGCTCAAGCCCCTGCTATATGGATTGTGTATTGATGCAGGCCTGCTAACTCCAAAAGCTGTGATCAGTGATGTACCGGTGAACTATGAAGGCTATGCACCAGAAAATTATGACCGGCAGTTCAATGGTTATGTTACCATGGAATACGCGCTTGAACATTCACTCAACATTCCATCTGTAAAAAGTTTGCACCAGCTTGGCAGTGAAAAATTCATTGCCACATTAATATCAGGCGGCTTCGGCCAGGTTAAAAAAGACCAGGCAAAACTGGGTTTATCCATGATCCTCGGCGGATGCGGCGCTACTCTTGAACAACTCACCGGTCTGTTCTCGGCATTTGCCAATGAAGGTGTGTATGCCGCACCATCATTCACCAGTACGGATCCTGCTTCAGGAAAAATTCAACTGATATCACCTGAGGCAGGTTTCATGATCACCGAAATATTATCGAAAGTGAACCGTCCTGATTTTCCGTTGAACTGGACCGCCACTGAAAGAATGCCAAAAATTGCCTGGAAAACCGGCACCTCATATGGACGAAGAGATGCCTGGAGCATAGGATACAATAAAAATTTCACGGTTGGCGTATGGATCGGGAATTTTTCCGGATTGGGAGTAGCAGAATTAAGTGGAGCAGCAACAGCCACTCCATTGCTTTTCAAAATTTTTAATACTATTGATTATGATAGCAATTCTGAATGGTTTGTTCCGCCACGCCAGTGTGAACTAAGGCAGGTGTGCAGTGAAACCGGATTGACGCCGGGTGATTATTGCACCAATTTAATTATGGATTATTTTATACCACTCACCAGTTCAAATAAAATTTGCCAACATATACAGGAGATAAAAATTTCCGCAGATCACACTTACTCCTTTTGTGAAACCTGTGTTCCTTCCAATGGTTATATCAAAAAGGCTTTCAGGGTCACAACAATTGAAATGCAGCAATATTTTACAGGCAGGCAAATGCCATTTGAAAAGATCCCTGTGCATAATCCCCGATGTGAAAAAATTTTCAAAGGAAATGGCCCCGGTATTACCTCACCACGCAATGGAAGTGAGTATTACATCAATATAAAAGACCCTGAGCCCATACAGCTTTCCGCACTTGCCGCAACCGGTGTCTCAAAGCTTTATTGGTATATCAATGACGAGTTTTATAAAATCACGCTGGCAGGTGAAAAACAATTCTTCATCCCAAAGGCAGGACCGGTTAAGATCTCATGCACCGATGATAAAGGCAGAAACCGCGACATACGCATCATGGTTAAATATGTAAACCTTTAGTTCACTTTTTCAATTGATCCTGACCCTGAAATATTTTTTGTCATCATTGCATTTCCCTTATACTGCACATCACCTGATCCGGATACACGTGCATCAAGGGTCTTGTTTGCGGTTACTTCCGCGTTAGCACTTCCTGAAATATTAAGATCTATATTGTCGGTAATCAATTCAAAACAATGCGCATTGCCTGATCCGCTCAAACTGAGCGCCAAATCTTCCGAACGGCCACCCAGATCAATGGTTCCACTTCCTGAAACTTCAGCATTGATCTTTGGAACATTTAGATCTATATCAATATTTCCTGAACCACTTAAGTCTATTGAAAGTGGATCATTGCCAGTGATTGTATTCTCACCGGTAATACTTCCTGAACCGGAAACAGAAATATGGCTGAATGTAGGAGCTGAAACATATACAATCATTTCTTTGCTGGGATCAAGGTTGTACCCATCCATTTCACGTACAACCAGGGTCTCCCCTTCTTTGAAAACTTCAATGTATTCCATTAGGTTCTCATCCGTATTTACATCCACCCTAAATGTGTCCTGTTGTTTCAACTGAACATGCATGCCGCCGCTCACCCTGATTTTATTGAACCCGGCAATGCTTATTTGCTCTGTTTTCAGATTCCCATTGCCACTCACCCGGCGATCTGCCAGGTTACATGAATACATAAAAAAGATCATACTAACTAAAAACAGGTATCTCATAACAGCAGTTTAAATGTTCAGACTACAAAAATATCCACCAGGTTACAGGAAAAAGGATCCATAAAGAAAACAGCCTGGTACAAATTACTAATAAAAAACCTCATCGGGTCTTGCAGACCGGGATGCACCAGGCGCTGTTTCGCTATGTTTTTTTACCTTCACACCCCATGACAGAAAAGATCCTGATTCTTGACTTCGGCTCCCAGTATACCCAATTAATAGCTAGGGCCGTAAGAGAGGCCAATGTTTATTGCGAGATCATCCCATTCAATAAAGCCTTTAAATATGATCCTTCCTTAAAGGGTGTGATCTTATCCGGTTCGCCTTTTTCAGTAAACGAAAAGGAGGCGCCTGCCGTAAATGTTTCAGAATTGATAGAAAATGTGCCGGTTCTTGGCGTATGCTATGGAGCCCAGCTGACAGCCAAACAATATGGCGGAAAGGTAGAAAAAAGCAATAAAAGGGAATACGGAAGAGCGGTTCTTCATATAGAAAAAGAAGATGCCTTATTTCAAAACCTTATATCCTCTTCGCAGGTATGGATGAGCCATGGTGATACTATTCTTAAACTTCCATCTTCCTTTGAATTACTGGCAACTACGGACAGCATCCCGGTTGCAGCATTCAGGTACAAAAATGAAAATAATAGCAGACCATTATATGGATTACAGTTCCACCCGGAAGTTTATCATTCCATTGAAGGAAAAAAGATCCTGCATAATTTCCTGGTAAACATTTGTGGTTGCCAGCAGGATTGGACCCCTGCACATTTCGTAAATGATACGGTTGAGGAATTAAAAAATAAAATAGGTGACCGGAAAGTGATCATGGCCTTAAGTGGAGGAGTAGATTCAACAGTTGCTGCAACATTGATCAGCCAGGCCATTGGAAAGAACCTCCATGGCATTTTTGTAGATAATGGTGTATTGCGTAAAGATGAATTTGAAAATGTATTAAAAACATACAAGGAACTGGGATTAAATGTAAAAGGAATAGATGCCCGTAAGAAATTCTATGA
>CBIHLW010000311.1:0-4128 GCA_966210755.1 uncultured bacterium | reverse complement strand
TTCTTTGCCTCCTGCAGGCCATGGGTGCATTCCTTTTAAGTTTTGATCTGTAAGCTTAATCATTGAAAGCAGTATACAGCTTTCCTGGGCAGACTTCATAATTAATTCCTGCTTCCTGAAAAAACAGGATCCAATTTCCCCAATTCCAGCAAAAAGGCCAGTTCCCTGCGTCTTATTCAGAGCTGGCACGGATTTTATGAAGATATAAATACGACTCATAATAAAATAAACTATAAACAAAGCCTCCCTTGCTCCCAGAGACCGGGGGCTTTTGTTTTTTTAAGAACTCCCGTGAAAGCAGGGAATGCAGATGGTCATATTTATCAGATCATCCTGAGCTGATAATTTAATATCCAATTGATACTAATATTCCTTCTCCGTCTGTTAGAAAGTACGTGCAACACTGTCTGCCATGTAAAACAGGCTCCTCAATCCATCAAGGTTCCGGTTAAGGAAATAATGCCTCACATAAGTGTGATTGCCCTCATTTAATTCAAGCTGATAACCCTTCATCATTGAGGTATGCGTCCTGAACCTGCTGTTTATATAAGCGGTGTCAAAACTGCTTCCGGAGAGGTCACTAATAAAATGAAGTTGAAGGGTGGAAGTATCCGCCAACGTATAACCAACGGTTTCAGCCACTTCCAAAAGGTCGGACTGAACCATTGAATAATGATTGATCGCATCCCGTGCAAACTGCCGGATACCCTGGTTTGAACTTGTATTCAGCGCGATCTGACCGGTTTGAATTTCTTCTTTATTGAATTTGAAAACCGTTGAAAGAAAATGCTTATCAGTTTCATTCAACTTATTAGGATTCGTATCTTTTTTATAACAGGATGCTAAAATGAACATCATTGCCACGGGTAACAGTTTCCTCATATTGCACAGGGTTTAAGAGTGTAACTTTATAAAGCAAACCCCATGCTATTTTTTAAATGGTAAACCGGGGCATATTTTTTATTGTTATTTAAAAAAATTTTATGCGCTGGAGAGGCAGACAAGGAAGTTCAAATGTAGACGATCGCAGGGGTATTAGTGGAGGCGGTATTGCCATTGGTGGTGGTATTATTGGAGTAATTGCTCTGGTAGTTAATTTTTTATTGGGTGGAGATTCTGCACAGTTACCACTTCCCAATCAAAACCAGCCTTTGTCAGCTGAACAGCAGGCCATGCAGGATTCACAGGCACAATTTGTAAGTGTGGTTTTAAGGGAAACTGAAAATGTATGGAATGATATCTTTTCTCAAATGGGTAGTGATTATGAAGAACCCAGGCTTGAATTATTTACCGGCTCAACCCAGTCGGCATGTGGATTTGCAAGTGCTGCTACCGGTCCTTTTTATTGTCCCGGCGATCAGGATATCTATATCGATCTTTCTTTTTATGATGAACTTCAAAACCGCTTTGGCGCACCAGGCGATTTTGCCATGGCATATGTAATTGCACATGAAGTGGGACACCATGTTCAAAAACTGCTGGGCACTTCTGATAAAATGGCCAGGCTGAGGCAAACTGTGAGTAGTGAAGAATATAACCGCTATTCTGTAATGCTGGAACTGCAGGCGGATTTTTACGCAGGTTTATGGGCACATCATGTAAGAGGCATGGGCATTCTTGAAAGCGGAGATATTGAAGAAGCACTGAATGCAGCCAATGCCATAGGTGATGACCGTCTTCAAAAGCAATCGCAAGGTTATGTGGTACCCGAATCATTTACACACGGCACATCAGCACAGCGCATGTACTGGTTCCGGAAAGGTTTTGAAAGCGGAGATATCAGGCAGGGAGATACTTTTAATGCCACAGGGTTATAGGCCATTCGCCATTGGCTACAGACAGCTTCCTTATCTTTGCCCACATGCAGGAATTGTTAGCACAAATTGAAAATTACCGTAAGGAAATCGAGGGATATGAAATTTCCAATGCCAAAGAACTGGAAGAATACAGGATCAGGTTTTTAGGAACCAAGGGCATAACAAAAGCCCTCTTTGGAGAAATGAAAAATGTGCCGAATGAAAAGAAAAAAGAATTCGGGCAGGTATTAAATGATTTCAAACAATTTGCGGAAGAAAAATTTGAGCATGCAAAGCAATTGAACATTGGCAATAAGCAGGATGACAGGGCAGCAATTGATCTTTCACTGCCGGGCGATCCTATTGAAATTGGATCACGTCATCCGATAACACTGGTACGCAACCGTATTGTTTCTATATTTCAAAGGCTTGGCTTTTCAGTTGCGGATGGTCCTGAGATAGAAGATGATTTCCACAATTTTACCGCACTCAATTTACCGGAGAACCATCCGGCGCGGGATATGCAGGATACTTTCTATATCCATCACCCTGCATCAGGCGGTGCTGATTGGTTATTGCGAACCCACACCAGCAATGTTCAGATTCGGGAAATGAAAAAAGGGAAATTGCCTATCCGTATAATTTGTCCAGGCAGAGTGTTCAGGAATGAAACGATCAGTGCACGCTCACATATGTTCTTTCACCAGGTGGAAGGGTTATATATTGATGAAAATGTAAGTTTCGCAGATCTTAAACAAACACTTTATTTCTTTGTTCAGGAGATGTTTGGTAAGGATGTGAAGGTGCGCTTCCGCCCCTCGTATTTTCCATTTACTGAACCCAGCGCGGAAATGGATATCAGCTGTTTTATTTGCGAAGGCAAGGGCTGCCGCATCTGCAAGCACACAGGATGGGTAGAGATCCTGGGCTGCGGCATGGTGCATCCCAAGGTGCTGGAGAATTGCGGCATCGACAGCAACAAGTACACAGGTTATGCTTTTGGAATGGGAATAGAAAGACCTGCACTTTTATTGTATGATGTAAATGACATCCGTTTGTTCAGTGAGAACGATGCGAGGTTTTTGAAACAGTTTGAAAGTTGATGATAGTTGTCCTGCTCATTTTAATGAAGAAATATTTATACTTACTAATACCTCCTGAATAGCCTAAATAAAAACGGTATTAACTGATCCGGCGGATCTTCAAAACTATCAGGCTTCAAAAAAGCAACTCAAAAACTGGAACCAACATCCGTTCAGTATCACCCCACTTCCGATTCGCTGGGAGGCTTTGGAAAATCCGACTGGTCACCGGGATTCTGCAGATCCAGTTGCGGTGCATTTTTTGGTATGCCAGTTCCCTCCGGGCTCAACTGGTTCTTTTTATAGGATAAGAAAGCAGCAACAAGGAAACTGATAAGTGATAGATAAAACCAGGGTGTGAATTCAGCTGTAAATCTCAGGTCGGCCAACTGATTCTCAACATCTTTTATTTCAGACCTTTCATTGATATCGGCCTTCATCTGGATCAGTAATATGATCATTGCAAGCGCCGCTGCCACCCCGAGTAGGATATTAATCCTGCCAAGTCCTTTTTGCCTGTAGGACACCATGATACCAACCAGACCAAGCAATAATGCGATGAGCGCTGCCACGTAAAATTTCCCCTCCATATCATTATTTGCTTCGTCTGCCCTGTTCTCACCTCCAAACGACCTGTCCATTGACCTCAATTCTTTACTGGCTTTAAAATCACTTCCAAAGGCAAGACCGATCCCTGAGTTCTGCGCCACCGCCGTATCATTACACCTGATCTCTACAAATGGCAATAAGAAAAGTAAAACACCTACTGCAAAGGCTATGGAAGTTGTGTATTTTTTTCTAAAAAAATCCTGTTCGTTTGAGTTAGTGGCGGACATAAATTAAAGTTTCGCAACTTTAAGATAACACCTTTTGTTTAGCTTAGCATTTTTGCAGATAAATTTTGATATGACAACCATTTGTATTTGCGGAGCCGGCACCATGGGAAGCGGGATTGCACAGGTTTCAGCATCGTCAGGAATAAAAACCATTTTATATGATGTAAATCCTGAAATGATAGTGAAAGCCAAAGACCGTTTACAAAACGACCTGGAAAAACTGGTTGTCAAACAAAAGATCAACACTGAAAAAAAAGAGGATATCTTAAGACTGATCATGTTCACTTCTGATATCAGCCATTGCAGGGCGGATATCATTATTGAAGCTATTGTTGAAAAACCTGAAATAAATGCTTCGCTTTTTAATGAGATCGCATCATAGAATGCTGAACATACCATTTTTGCTTCCAACAC
>CBIHLW010000310.1:0-4129 GCA_966210755.1 uncultured bacterium | reverse complement strand
AATACAGTTTCATTTCCTATACGAACAATTCTAACAGGTGAATAATAAGTGTCCCTGTTTTTCTCCTCCCACCTCAAACGATAATATAAAATCCCGTTTGATGAAGGAACAGCTAAGTCCCTGTATTTGTAATGAGAGATCTCTCCGGGAGTGGCCAGCCCGGAAGTAAATACAATTCCTATATCTGTAAAATGCTTTCCATCATTACTCCGCTCAATTACATAATGACTGAAATTATCATCTGTATCAATACTCCAGTTCAGCAAAACATTTTTCTTTTCAAGTGTTGCGGTGAATTTGTGGAATGTAACCGGTAGCGTACCTACCGGTGTCAGACTGAACTGACGAAACCAGGTTGAATTGAGCCGTACACCGGAACCGTTGCTATAATTAGCACCGGATTTTGCGCCATACCTGAATTTAAGCCTGTCGGTATTTTCATAATGATATGTAGCCATTACCTGAGTGGCTGCAGTATCAATGTTCAGAAAATTCTGGATCGGACCATTAATCGCTGCGCCTACTATGCCCTGAAAAGCATGGTTGCACTGCTCATGTAAAAATCCACTTCCTTCACAATCCTGGCATTCTTCAATACCGTTTTCACCAACACCACTGCAATGGCTGCATTTTACAAGCGGACTTGAAATATTATCGAGTGAGCATGGCAGTGATACACCCAGTAATGATATACCATTATCTACCAGGTAACTTACCTGCGAATATGAAATAGATTTGGGTCTTTCATAGGTAACATACTCTGAAATTGACCAGTTATCGCCATCCACATCCAGAGCAGTCAGATCAACCTTCGACAATTTTCTTGTTTTATTATTACCCGCTTCATAAAAGGTCATTTCAAAATCAATGTACCAGCTTTGCCAGGGTTTTACCAGTCCCGGTAAACCAAATTCTGGTTGAAAAGCCTTACTCCAGCCAAAAGAAGAATTATCTATTGAACTCATAATGATATCCCTGCGAGAGAATTTTTTAAGCTTTACTTCAGCATCAATGCCTTCAGTAACATTACTAAAGCGATAGATGGCCCCTTCCTTGTTAGCGGTTCCTGATTTTAATACAGGATTCATAAAAACCAGTTCCGGTGCCGGTTGTGTGTTGGCCACCGATGGAATTAAAAGCATTGAAGCGATCATGCTTTTGAAAAAAAGTTTCATAACAAACGTTTTAAGTGTACAGATTAATTCATTAGCCTTAAATGGATGTTGGAAGGCTTTTTCGCAAGACGGATTTATTGACTGTACTTTCTAAGGATACTGAGTTATGTTATTGTAATGACAATTACATTCAGTAATGGAGGATAAAGGCTATGCATTTTACAGGATTGGATCAGATAGAAAACTTTGGGATTGACACCGGACGCTGAAGAAATGTGTCCAGCAGTAACAGAACGGCTGTTCTGTGTATGAAATGTTTTGAACAATTCATAGACGGATCAATTTAGTTTTCTAAAAGGGTCGGTCTTCGGGGATATCAACTGATCGGGCTTTCCGTGGAGATTGGAGAACGAATGATCAACAAAGAAAGAAAGCTTTTCCGGAAAATGCAAGTTTTTTTAAGGAAAAATACTTACTGGGACCGTACTTTTACGTAGATACCGGATCTTATTATTGCCAAAAGAAAATTAGGGTTGGAAGCTTATAAAAGTATTTGTTATCCTTCGATAATACCAAACCACCAGGCATCATACCCTGACGCAAAAAAAAGCGGCCTGAAAAGACCGCTTCCTGTTTTTTAAAATCAATACTGTTATTTGAATTGAGGTATGATGCCATTCGCAAGCTCCACCATCTTCTTGATTCCATCCTCAGGCAGATTTCCACGCTTGAATTCTGCAAGAACATCAGGCAATTTGTTTTCCATTTCCATCAGGAAGTGTTCTTCAAATTCCTTCACCCTGCTTACTTTCACTTCATGCAACAAACCCTGTGTACCCAGGTAAATGATCGCTACCTGCTTTTCTACAGGCACCGGAGAATATTGTGGCTGTTTTAAGATTTCCACGTTACGGGCTCCTTTGTCAATTACGGATTTGGTTGCAGCATCAAGGTCACCTCCAAATTTTGAGAAAGCTTCCAGCTCACGGTATAAGGCCTGGTCAAGTTTCAATGTACCGGAAACTTTTTTCATGGATTTGATCTGTGCATTACCACCCACACGGCTAACCGAGATACCTACGTTAATAGCCGGGCGGATACCGGCATTGAACAGGTTACCTTCAAGGAAGATCTGTCCGTCCGTAATAGAGATCACGTTGGTTGGAATGTATGCAGATACGTCACCGGCCTGCGTTTCAATAATAGGCAAGGCAGTTAATGAACCCCCGCCTTTTACTAAATGGCGTATAGACTCGGGAAGGTCATTCATTTGTTTAGCAACCGTATCGTTACCAATTACCTTGGCGGCTCTTTCAAGCAAACGGCTGTGGAGGTAAAATACATCACCGGGATATGCTTCACGGCCTGGAGGACGGCGCAGCAACAAGGAAACTTCACGGTAAGCCACGGCCTGTTTTGAAAGGTCATCATAAATGATCAGGGCAGGCCTTCCGGTATCACGGAAGAATTCACCGATAGCAGCACCGGCAAATGGAGCATAGAACTGCAATGGTGCGGGATCTGAGGCCGAAGCAGCTACAATAATTGTATACTCCATGGCGCCTGCATCCTGCAGGGTTTTCATAACACCTGCAATGGTGGAAGCTTTCTGGCCAATAGCTACATATATACAATAAACAGGTTTACCTGCTGCATAAAATTCTTTCTGGTTGATGATGGTATCAATACAGATGGCAGACTTACCGGTTTGACGGTCACCAATCACCAGCTCACGCTGACCACGGCCAATTGGGATCATGGCATCAATTGCCTTGATACCGGTTTGCAAAGGTTCTTTAACCGGCTCACGATAAATAACACCAGGCGCTTTACGCTCAATTGGCATTTCATAACGCTCACCAGCAATAGGTCCCTTACCATCAATAGGTTCGCCAAGCGTGTTTACCACACGGCCCACCATACCTTCACCAACTTTGATAGAGGCGATCTGTCCGGTACGGCGCACTTTTGATCCTTCGTTTAATGAACCGGTTGCACCCATCAATACCACACCCACATTATCTTCTTCAAGGTTCAATGCAATACCCTGAACCCCGTTTTCAAATTCTACTAGTTCACCGGCACGTACATTACCCAGTCCGTAAACACGGGCAATACCATCGCCGATCTGTAATACAGTTCCTACTTCTTCCAAATCAGCGCCTGCATTGAAGCCACTTAGCTGCTGGCGGAGAATGGCACTGATTTCATCTGGTTTTATTTCTGGCATATGTTCAGATTGTGTTGTTGTTTATTATTAGTAGCGTAAATCGTGAATCGTCAATCTGGTTTTCATCATTTTCGTGGAATCCTTAATGAATCGATGAATATGAGCGTAAGTTATTCACGATTCACGATTGCCGATTACCGATTCACATAATCATCTCACTTTATAAATAAAATCATTGTTCTCAAACTGTCTTGAGATCTCTTTCAAATCGTAAGAGATGCTGGCATCGATCAGTTTGTCGCCGGTTTGCAATACAAATCCACCAATGATAGATGGGTTCACTATTGTTTCCAGTTCTATATTTTCCATGTTACCTTCCTGTTTCACTTTGGCTACGATGTGATTTTTTACCTGATCGCTTACGGGTGTTGCAGTGGTAAGCTTAACGATATGAATATTTTTATAGGCTTTATATTGTTTAATAAAAGCACTGATCACTTCAGGCAGAACAGATTCACGTGTTTTAGATATCATCAGGGTGGTAAAAGCTGTAGTGAGCTCACTGATCTTTCCTGCAGTAACTGCATTGACGGCCTTTGTTTTAACATCAGCTTTCACAACCGGACTTCTCAACAGGTTTAAAAAATCCCTGCTGCCTTTTACCAGCTGGTTCAGGTAGTTCATATCCGCATACACTTGCTCAAGCTGGCCTTTTTCAATGGCCAGGTCAAGAAGTGATTTTGCATATCTTGAGGCTACACGTGGGTTCAACATTTTTTTAAATTCAAAATTTAAAATTCAAAATGTAAAATGTAAAAAACGTAGAGGTTTTTTATTTTTTACT
>CBIHLW010000309.1:0-4134 GCA_966210755.1 uncultured bacterium | reverse complement strand
GCTTAATGTAATGGATATGACTGCTTTTACCCTTTGTATGGAAAACGAACTCCCCATTGTTGTATTTGATATGAATAAACCAGGAAATCTTCGCCGTGTAGTTACAGGAGAAAAAGTTGGAACTCTTGTAAAAGCATAGCCTTGGCATTACAGGTTGTCAAAAAAAATCATTAGCTTACCGCTATAAACTTACCGGACTAATTGCATGATTATAGCTGCTATCAACCTGACTCTTATAGAGTCCCTGGCATTTTTATTAGTAGCACTGATATTTGGTGTCTCCATCTATTTATTTCTCAAAAGCAGGCAGTCGCTTCAGCAAACAATAAGATCCGGCAAGGGTATTTTTACCGGCAATCTCAAAAAAGATAAGGTACCTGAAAATTTAAGCAGCCCTTTCTTTGATAAAGAAAAATCATTTGCAAGATTCAAGCAGAAAGTGCAGGAAACAGCTCATATACTGCCTGGAAAAATCATCCAGGGCGATGAAAACTTCACGCAGGATCTTAAGCACACCATATCACAACAGCAAAAATTACTGAATACTTATCTCAGAAAGGTGGAGGACCTCGAAAACGAGGGGAAAGAAGAACTAAAAAAAGAAAATAAAGAACTTCAGAGAGAAATCCTAAAACTTCAGGATGCGATAGATCAAAAGAATGCCGAACTGGAAGAGCTTCAGCAGGAAACTTTATCTGCCCGGAAAATGGCAGGAAGGGTGGAAGAAGTATACAGGGAATTTGATCTGCTTCAGGAAAAAATGGCTTCACTTGAAATGCAGGCTGGCCGTGCCAATGGTTTGGCTATTGAACTTGAAGATGTAAAACATTCTTATGAAGCGGTGCATAATGAATTGTTGCGCAAACAGGAAAAGCTGGAAGATGTGTTGGCTGATAATCAAAAAATGAGGCAGTCAATGGATGTCCTTGAAGATAAACTTGCAGAAGCCAATCTTCAAAGGCAACAGCTTCAAAAGAAAGTACAGTTCCTTACTGATCTTAATACCGACCTTCAAAGCATTTCGGACACTAATAAAAAACTCCAGACAGAATTGCGAAGGATCGGTGAACTTGAAAGTATGTTAAACATGATGGCGGAAGAAAGGGATTTCCTTTTGCGCCGTAAAAAAGATAAATAAGCTCCTCTTACCTTTGCATCTCAACCAATATTATGAATGGAGCTATTGCTGACCTGCGTTTAGAATATTCAACTCAGAGCTTACTGGAAAATGATGTGGAAGTACATCCAATCGACCAGTTTGATAAGTGGTGGCAGCAGGCGTTGAATGCTGAATTACGGGAGCCTAATGCAATGACGCTGGCTACTGCATCAGCAGATGGCATTCCCTCTGCAAGGATCGTTTTATTAAAAGGATTTAGTAAAGACGGCTTTGTTTTTTTTACAAACTACAAAAGTTTTAAGGCGCTTCACCTGGAAGAAAATCCAAAGGCCTGCCTTGTTTTTTTCTGGAGCGAACTGGAAAGGCAGGTAAGAATAACAGGGATCGTTTCTAAAATTCCTGCGGATGAAAGCGATCTGTATTTTTATTCACGTCCACGTGGCAGTCAGTTGGGCGCCTGGGTATCGCCACAAAGCCAGGTAATACCGGATAGGAAATGGATTGATGAGGCCTATCTTAAAATTGAAAATGAATTTAAAGAATCTGAACCAAAAAGGCCGGTGCACTGGGGCGGATATATTGTACAACCCGTGATCATGGAATTCTGGCAGGGCCGCCCCAGCCGTTTGCATGACAGGATACAGTATACATTTGAAAATGGAGGATGGAAAATAGAGCGGCTGGCACCCTGATTTTAATGACTAGTTGACAAGTTGTACTGCAGAAACTAAAAGTATCCTTATCAACTCTATCAACTAGTCAGCTATTCAAATCATCCCTTCTTTGCAGGGCTGTTCCCAGTAGTTTTCTTAGCACTGGCTGGTCTTGATTTGCCAAAAGATCCTTTGAAGATCTTTCCTTTCTTTGTTTTTTTATCTCCTCTTCCCATAATATATTTTTTTATTTAATGCAAATGTCGTGAAATAAAAAGCTTTCCGTGCAAAACGGAAAGCTTCAATCTTTTTTTGAGTTGTTGTTACAACTTAGCAGAAAGTTCTTTACCGGCTTTGAAGCGGGCTACTTTCCTGGCTTTTATTTTAATTACTTCGCCAGTTTGAGGGTTACGTCCATTACGTGCAGCGCGTTTAGATACCGAAAAAGTTCCGAATCCTACCAACGTAACTTTACCACCGCCTTTTAAAGTTTTGGTTACTGCTTCTACAAAAGAATCTAACGCAGCATTGGCTTGTGTTTTAGTTACTCCGGCATCGTCCGCGATCTTGTTGATCAATTCAGCTTTGTTCATAGTTGATTGTTTAAAAAGTTTGAGAAGAACAAATTTAGACGGTTTTTGATTCCAACAAAATTAATTTCTTCAAATACTGGATTAAATAAATATCGTAAAAACCGCATGGGACAAGGGTTTTAGCTAATTGATGAAAAAATATTTTTGTGTTTTACTTTAAGTGTACCTCTGAAACCCTTATCAGTCAAGGCATTCCAGAACATGCATGTGTAATTCAGTCCCATCAAGGGTTAGCGAAGATGTGTAAAATATTTTTTAGTGAAGTTAGTTCTGAACATTTATTGCACAAGCTGCATAACACTTCTGAATGCAATGAACTGATCTCCCCATTTCTTATAAGATCTATCTCTCATTTCATTCGCGTGGACCGCAATGTATCTGTTGTAATCTGATTTTGAAGCAGCATAATATTGAATTGCATATGTCGGTCCTTCTTTGTCATCAACTTCAAGTAATCTTACCACCCTGTTTGAAATAAAGCATCCGGTTTTCATCATATCAGGTATATGTTCGTTGAGTAGCCAGGGCAGCCATTCGTCCGCAATGGCGCTTGTAATTTTTATTGTTACATTATAAATGATGCCTTCCGCTTCCTGATCAAACGATCTGTTATTATCAGTCATGAATTTTTATTTTAATTTTCATTTATCTGGAAACTGGGTTTCCGGAAACGGTGTTCAATTCAATTAAACGGTATCCAGTTCCAGGTACACGGGGCAATGATCACTATGTTTTACATCAGGATATATTTCAGCGTCCTTCAAATAGGGTTTCAGGGGTTCAGTTACACTGATATAATCTATTCTCCATCCTTTATTTGACAATCTTACACTGGGAAACCGCTGACTCCACCAGCTGTATCTATGGGGTTCTGTATGGAATAGGCGAAATGAATCTACCCAGCCATTATTATAAAATTTATCCATCCACGATCTTTCACCGGGTAAAAATCCTGAAGTGTTTTTGTTTCCTGCTGGATTATGTATGTCAATTTCTTTATGTGCTATATTATAATCACCGCATAAAATAATATTCGGCTGTTTTTTTCTCATGTTCTGCAGGTAATCATAAAATTCATCCAGCCACTGGTATTTATAGGTCTGTCTTTCATTTCCAGTGGTGCCCGATGGGAAGTATGCATTGATCACCCTAAGGTTTCCAAAATCAAGTTGCATCACTCTTCCTTCCGAATCACTTACCGAATGTCCGGTACCACATTGAACATGGTCTGGTTTGATCCTTGTAAACACGGTAACTCCGCTATAACCTTTTTTTTCTGCACAGAACCAATGGTCATGATAACCAAGTTCATTAAAGATGCCCGGTTCAACGTCGGTTTGCTGTGCTTTGTTCTCCTGAATGCAAATGATATCTGCAGGATGGGTTTTGAGCCAGTCAATAAAACCTTTTTTCATTGCAGCTCTTATGCCGTTAACATTATAGCTAATGATCTTCATAAAGCAAATTTAGTGTTAGTTGAATTTCAGATTACCGAATTTTAAAGCTGCATCGCAGGTAGTATTCCAACTGCCGGATCAGTCACACTTTGAGTAAGCAATTATAACCTGCCTTACTATATTTATAACAGAACCTTCCTTCTTCCCGTTGTAACCATCCTTTATTGGTACAGGACTCCTTACTTTTCCCTACTTTTATTTCATATACTATGGTAAAAGAAAAGAATGAAAAAATAGACCCTATAATTCCTCCTAAAGAACACGTTTATCTTGAAGGTCCTAAAAGCCGAGGGTATGAATTGCATTTTGGC
>CBIHLW010000308.1:0-4145 GCA_966210755.1 uncultured bacterium | reverse complement strand
CCACTTCTTTAACATCTTATCCATCTTTCAACCTCTTTCCACTCCTTTAACCTCTTATCCATCTTTCAACCTCTTTCCCCTTCTTTAACCTCTTAGCCATCTTTCAACCTCCTTCCACCTCTTATCCACTCTTAGCCACCCTCTTTCAACCTCTTTCCACTCCTTTAACCTCTTAGCCACTAACCCACCTTATCCGCCAAATACGCCAGCAGCACCACAGGCAGATAAATATAACTCCCAAACATCACCCTTCTCGCTGCCTTTGCATCCATTTGCCGGTAAAGTCTGATACACTGCCACAACAGAAAAAGATTCGCCAGCATCACTACTATCAAACTATAGCTCCCTGTTAATTCAATCAGATAGGGAACCAGCGTGAATGGTATCAGCAGCATGGCATACACGATGGTTTGCATTGCCGTGAATTTAGTGGGTCCTCTTTCCGCAGGCAGCAGCTTAAATCCGGCACGTGAATAATCACCATGTGCTATCCATGCTATTGCCCAGAAGTGCGGGAACTGCCAGAGGAATTGAATTCCAAACAGTGCCCATCCTCCATAATCCTTCCAGCCATTTCCATTTTCAAAGATCGCATCATTACCGGCAGCCCATCCAATAAGGCAGGGCAATGCTCCGGGGAATGCACCCACTAAAACAGCAATGGCATTTACTTTTTTTAGTGGTGTATATACAAAAGCATATAAGAACAAACTAAAAGCTCCCAGGCCTGCACTAAGCCAGTTAAAAAAATAACCCAGGATAAAAACGCCTGCCGCACCGGTAATAGCTGCAAAGATCCACGCTTCTTCTACTTTCATCCTGCCTGCCGCCACCGGTCTGTTAGCCGTTCGCTTCATTACCGCATCGGTATCCTTTTCAATTGCCATGTTCATGGCATTGGCACTGCCTGTTACCAGGAAACCACCAATGAACAATAGCAGGATCATCATCCAGTTGTATTCCACAACGCCCGGTGCCAGCAGGTAACAGATCACACTGGAAAAGACCACCATAATATTTAGTGATGGCTTGGTAAGCTGCAGATAATCTTTCAGCTTATTATTTTTTCCATTGCCTGCTGCTACATCTGAATGACCCATGCTTTGCATTGTTTACAGTGCATGCAAACACCTTTATTTCAAAAAACTTTATTAATGCAAACTCTCTCCCTGACGCGCAGGTTCAGTTTGCGGTATATGATCTCTTCCATCCTTACCATAATCATATGGCCAACGGTGCACTTCAGGAATTTCACCAGGCCAGTTACCGTGTCCGGGATTGATTGGTGTTGTCCATTCCAATGTGGTGGAGGCCCATGGATTGGTTGTTCTTACCTTTCTTCCCTTAAAGATCGAGTAGAAGAAATTAAATACAAACATCAGGTTCACCGCAAATACCACAATGGTTACAATGGATATCATTTTATTCAGGTCATCAAACTGGTTGAATGAGGTCCAGCCGGAAAAATCCATATAACGGCGGGGCACACCTGCTAATCCCATATAGTGCATAGGCCAGAAAATGAGATAGGCGCCTATCAATGTAACCCAAAAGTGAATATAGCCCAGGGTGTTGTTCAGGTAACGTCCAAACATCTTTGGATACCAATGGTACACACCGGCAAACATTCCAAAAAAGGCGGATACACCCATTACTATATGGAAGTGGGCAATTACAAAATAAGTATCATGCACATGAATATCAATGGTGGAGTTACCTAACCAGATACCTGTAAGTCCACCGGAGATAAATAAGCTTACAAATCCAATGGCAAACAGCATGGCCGGTGTAAACCGGATGTTTCCCCGCCATATAGTGGTGATCCAGTTAAATACTTTAATGGCCGACGGGATGGCGATCAATAACGTGAGCAGTACAAAGACCGACCCCAGGAAAGGATTCATACCCGTCACAAACATATGGTGCGCCCAAACCAGGAAGGCCAGAATGGTGATAGCGAATAAAGATCCAACCATGGCCATGTATCCAAATATGGGCTTACGCGAGTTTACACTCAGTATCTCCGACACCATACCCATTGCAGGCAGGATGATGATATATACCTCAGGGTGACCCAGGAACCAGAACAGGTGCTGGTATAGAATGGCGCTACCGCCTTCATTCGGAAGGATCTTGCCTGCCACATAGATATCGCTCAGGTAGAAACTTGTTCCTATGTTACGGTCAAATAATAAAAGGATAAAACCTGAAAGCAATACAGGGAAAGAAAGGATACCAAGTATGGCGGTGAAGAATAACGCCCAGATGGTCAATGGCATTCTTGTCATGGTCATACCCTTGGTACGCATGTTCAGGATGGTGGCCACATAGTTCAAACCACCCAACAGTGTTGAAACCACAAACATGGCCATACTGATCAGCCAGAGGTCTGTACCAATTTTAGATCCGGACTGTGCATCTTTCAAAGCGCTCAACGGTGGATACATGGTCCATCCTCCACTTGCAGGTCCGGTTTGAACAAACAGCGAAGAAACCATGATCATGCTTGCCAGAAAGAAAAACCAGTAAGAGAGCATGTTCATGAATGGCGAGGCCATATCTCTTGCTCCTATCTGAAGAGGAATGAGCAGGTTGGCAAAGGTTCCACTCAATCCTGCGGTCAGTACAAAAAATACAAGAATGGTTCCGTGCATGGTGATCAGCGCATAATAAAATTCTGCGGAGATCCTGCCACCTGCCGCCCATCTTCCGAAAATATCTTCAAGAAATGGAAATGTCTGATCGGGATAGCCGAGTTGCAAACGGAAGAACACGGAGAATGCGGCACCAATAACAGCCCAGCAAATACCGGTGATCAGGAATTGTTTACCAATGGTTTTATGATCCTGACTGAAAATATATTTACTGATAAAACTCTGCTTGTGATGGTGGTGTCCGTCGCCATTGTGATGAACATCATGCGTCACCTGCCCTTCATGCACATGTATTGTTGAATCGTTGTTCATATAATATCGTTTACCGTTTCGGTTGAAATTTAATTATTTAAAGCTACCCTGTTGGTAGTATCAGTTGTTGTTGCCCCTGGTGTTGTTGCCGGAACGGCTGGCGCAGCATGTGCTTTATCATACTGTGTTTGCTGTTGGGCCAGCCATACATTGTACTCGGCCTGCGATTCAACCACAATGGTTCCTCTCATGGTATAGTGACCCGTACCGCACATCTGGTCGCAGGAGATCTCGTAATTAAAATCCTCACCGTACTTCGCTCTCATTTCCCTGGTGGTATACTTTGGTGTAAACCACATTGTAGTTGGAATTCCCGGCACGGCATCCATTTTTAAACGGAAGTGTGCAAGTCCAACATCATGGATCACATCTTTGGCATTGATGATCAGTTTAACAGGCTTGCCTACAACTATATGCATTTCCTGTGAAACCACTTTATCATCCCTGTTATCAACGTCATCCCAGATCTGACCAAGCGGATTTTGTTTCAATTCATTTATGTTCTTAAAATATTTTCTTCCCAGCTTTCCATCTTTGCCAGGGTACCTGAACTCCCATTTAAACTGGCTTCCGGTTACTTCTACAATCTGTGAATCTTTTGGTGCTTCGCCTGTGATCCTGAACCAGTAGTACAATCCAAAACCTACAAGGATGGTCAGTACAATTGCCGGAATAACCGTCCAGATCACTTCCAGTTTATTATCGTGGGGGAAATAATATGCTTTTCTGTCTTCTTTTTCCTGGTATTTAAATGCAAACCAGAAAAGCAGGATCTGTGTGATCACGAATACAATACCTGTGATCCACAATGTTATCCATATCATTAAATCAATATCCTCTCCATGATCGGATGCGGCAGGAGGCAATATCTTATCCTTCAATGTTTCGTTGCAATACCAAACCCCAAACAAACCAATAACCAGGAAGGCCAATAACATAAAAGCATTGATCCTGTTTGATTCTTTTCTGGTTTTTTCCTCGCCTCTTAATATGGATACATATTCACTTGCCTTTGCGATTTGGAAAATGATCAGAAACCCTAAAATCAGCGCAACAATTATCCAGGTAGTTGACATATCAATTAATTAAAAATTAAAAAGTAAAAATGCAAAACCGCTCTGCTTTCATTTTACATTTTACATTTTACATTTTGAATGGTTAGTTTCTTTTATTAAGTAT
>CBIHLW010000307.1:0-4170 GCA_966210755.1 uncultured bacterium | reverse complement strand
AATCTCTCATAAATTAAAAATCAAACCTGTTAATGAATCCAGCCAGGTAAACTGAATGGCTCCGTATTCCGGGTTTGCCTTTCCTTGCTTTGTCATGGGCTAAACTTCATTATGCATTTAAAGAAGGCATTTACAATGATCAACGATTCCAGATTCCAGCCAGTTCTTTCCCCGCTACCTTACATAATAAAGGTGAAGACTGTAGGGTCCTCACCTTTTTACACAGGAAATATCACCTGTTTTTTAAAGCAGACTAAGCTGCATTACTATACTGTAATTTACAAAATTATAAATGCAGACGTTCTTTTTTACCTAATAATTCCTCAACCGTTTCGCGGTACATCTCATCAGGTACGCAACAATCCACCGGACAAACGGCGGCGCATTGTGGTTCTTCGTGAAAACCCTGACATTCGGTGCATTTGCTGGGAACGATATAATAGGTATCCACCGCAATTGGTGCATTACGCTGGTCTGCATCTACTGATGAACCATCTATAAGTGTATAGGTTCCTTTTACAGATGTACCATCGGTAATGGCCCATTCCACTCCACCTTCATAAATTGCATTATTAGGACATTCGGGTTCGCAGGCGCCACAGTTGATACATTCTTCAGTTATTTTGATTGCCATATCTAAGTTGAATTGGTTAGAATTAATTTTGATCCAAATTTAAACCACGGTATTGAAATTAAACACTTTCATTCAGATGATTAATATCATTCCCGGAGAATTTGCATTATACGTGTAAACACGATAAAAATAGAATCATTCCCATGAATTTACAACAAAGAAAAGCGTTGCTGGTTAGATTAGGTAATTATATAAAAACTAATGATGCAGCATGGGAGGAAGCAAAACAAAAGGCCTTTGCCCTTAATCCATGGTTCATTCCTGAATTCATAAACCTGGCAGGCAATAATATTTCAGAAGACTATTTACAACCTGCACAGCTCGACCATCTGATAAATAAATATGAACTGAAAGATCCCGGGCCTGAACAAAAAAAAATAGGCATCGTAATGGCCGGAAATATTCCACTGGTTGGCTTTCATGATTTCCTTTGTGTTTTTTTATCGGGGCACATCGCCGTCATTAAAACAGATGAGATACTGCTGCCCTTCCTGATAGAAAAAATGAAAGAATGGGATGTTGAAGCAGGTGAGCTTGCCATCATCAGCCCAATGATAAAAAACTGTGATGCCTATATCGCCACCGGCAGCAATAATTCCTCCAGGTATTTCGAATACTATTTTAGCAGGTATCCCCATATAATCCGGAAAAACAGGACCTCCGTTGCCCTGCTAACCGGAAATGAATCCAGGGAAGCCCTGGAAAAACTTGCAGATGATGTGTACCTTTTTTTTGGGTTGGGATGCAGAAATGTCACCAAGATCTTTGTACCCCAAGGTTATGATTTCATTGCCCTGTTGCAGGCATTCAAAAAATATAATTACCTGGCAGATCATAATAAGTACAGGAATAATTATGATTATAATCTTGCCCTGCTCATGCTCAACAAGCAATATTATATGAGCAATGAAAGCATTCTACTGGTGGAAGACAAAAATCCGTTTTCACGGATCAGCCAGTTGCATTATGAATTTTATACAGATGAAAAGACTGTAATTGATCAGCTAAAAAATAATGAAACCATCCAATGTATCGTTGGTTCAGGGAAAACAGGCTTTGGTCAGGCTCAAACCCCTGGAATTTGCGATTTCGCAGATGGAACAGATACCATGAATTTTATCAGGAACCTGTAATTTTATTTAAATGGGCTTAACATCTACGAAGACCTTAGTAAATTTAATGTTAAACTGGCTGCCGGGTTTCTGTAAAACCTGACAGTATGTTTAATTTGTAGGCAGGGCATACATTTTGACTCTATTGATTATACAATTCAAACCGAAAGAACCATGAAATTCAAGCAAATTTTACTTGTTGTTGCCATCAGTGCTACAACGGCTGTAGGCAGTGTTGCGATCTATAACGAAATCACCGATAATCAAACTGATATAGTTGTAGGAGCAGAAAACCCTGCCAAACTTCCGGTTAATTATGCAGGTTATATTGACGGTAAAACGGGCCTGCCGGCCGACCCGATTGACTTTACAAAAGCAGCTAACACCGCCGTGCCTGCTGTTGTACACATAAAAACGAAAGTACCCGCGAGGAAAATTGACAATAACCTGCCCAGGAACAGGGGTGGCATCAATGATTTTTTTGAAGAATTTTTTGGACCTGGTTTTGGCCCAAGCATCATTCCGGAACAAAGAGCTTCGGGCAGTGGTGTTATTATCAGTGAAGACGGTTACATTGTAACCAACAATCATGTGATCTCCAACGACAGAGGTGGAGTTGCAGATGAGATCAATGTAACACTGCACAACAGAAAAATCTATAAAGCAAAAGTAATTGGCCGGGATCCGAGCAGTGATATAGCCGTATTGAAAATTGACGGTGAAAAACTTCCTTATATGATCTATGGAAACTCTGATGGCATTCAATTGGGACAATGGGTGCTGGCTGTAGGTTATCCATTAACGCTGGAAACAACCGTTACGGCAGGTATTGTTTCTGCAACAGGCCGGAGCATTGGTATCAACAGCCGTCAGATCAGAAGAGGCGATACTCCTGTAGAATCATTCATTCAAACTGATGCAGCCGTTAACCAGGGAAACAGCGGTGGTGCTTTGATCAATACTTCCGGACATCTCATTGGAATTAATTCAGCCATACTTGCTCCAAATGGAACTTATGCCGGATATTCATTTGCCATCCCGGTAAATATTGTAAGAAAGATCGTAAATGATATCATCCAGTTTGGCGATGTGCAAAGAGGATATTTAGGTGTGAGCTATTATACAACTGATGAAATGACGGAAGAACAGATAAAAAGCCTGGGCATTCCTACCAATGCGGAAGGTGTATATGTTTCTGCTGTTTCGCCCGATGGAGGTGCTGCAGCCGCCGGAATTAAGAAAGGAGATATTATCACCAAGGTAAACGGAGCCACTGTAATTTCAGGTATCCAGATGAGTGCACAGATCGCAAGTTTCCGTCCCGGCGACAAAGTGCCCGTTAGTTATTTAAGAGGAAGTAAAGAATACACGGTAAACGTCATACTTAAAAAAAGATCTGATGTAATAGCAGCCAATGCTGCTGCCAGGCTGGGTGGAGAGCTGGCTACACTTGATAAAACAAGAGCAGCAAGGTATGGTATTGAAGGTGGAGTTGTAGTGAACAGGGTGCTTGATGGCGGCATACTCAAAAATGCAAGGATCGATAATGGTTTTATTATAACTTCTATTGTAACCACTGAAGGAGAAATGGAGATAACAACTGTTGAAGAATTAAATTCAGCGCTGGTTAATTTATCAGGCACCATCAGGGTGAAAGGCGTTTATCCCGATTATGGTGAATACTTTACCTATCCATTGAATCTTGAACAATAATTGCCTCGCTCAGCATACAAAAAAGTCCCGCCTGAAGGCGGGATTTTTTTTGTAGGCCTGTTGTAAGCTATGCGAACAAAAGATTTCATTCATGATTGGTTAATAGTCTTTCATACTATCTCTGGTATACCCGGTACGCCCAGCCTTCCATTTCAAAATTTTTATGTACCGAAAAATCATTTTCTATCCCGGTAAACAATTCTCTGAAACTTCCCTGTACCCAACTGTCTTTCAAATCAAATCTTACCAGGTGGGAAGATAAATTGAGCATCACCAGTACTTCACTGTTTTCTTTCTTTCTCAAATAAGAAAAAACATTTGAATCTGCAGTAGTATGTAACCGGTATACTTCCGCATGTGCATGAAGCGCAGGAGCATGCTGCTTTAAAGAAAGCAGCTTATGATAGAATGCTTCGAGTTCATAATTGCCATTCCATTCAATTGGATCCTTATCAAAGAACTCAAGCCTTTTTTTATTGGGTATTTCCTGTCCGCTATAGATCAATGGAATGCCAGGCCAGGTGCAACTGTGAACAGCCAGTGGCAGGGCTGCTTCACCATATTTTTCATACTCCGACCCGTTCCAGCTGTTCTCATCGTGGTTAGATGTGAACCATGCCTTAAGGCCGGGTACTTTCTGGTATTTTGCCAACATTTTTATCAGCTCTTCAACTGGTAACTGATGCCGGTACCATTCTTCAGTTTTGTGCA
>CBIHLW010000306.1:0-4178 GCA_966210755.1 uncultured bacterium | reverse complement strand
GCCCTGCCGCAGGGTACAATGTGCCATCGTTATGGAGATCCATGTTGCTGATGGTGAAGGTTACATTGGAATTAAGTGAAACCGTTGTGCCCTGCTGTATGAAAAGGGTGTTCTGGCCATAGGCATTAAAGACGCAGGCCATGGCCATAGCAGCTACTTTGAATTGTTTGAGTTGATGCATGATCAAACTATTTTATTTTTTGGGGAAGCAGTTTTAATGATTGTATTTATTTACTTCAATTGATATTTATAAATTGTTTGTGTTCTTAATATGCTATTGAAGCAATGCGCGGTTTGATCTTGATACATTACCAGGTCTCGTTGAACGCCTGTTTGTTCATTTGCCCAGGCATTATAACCTTCCAGTCACCTGCATATCTACAAGAAACTTATTCAGGATTTCCATAAATAATGAAAGAAAAACTATTATCCCATCTCGCCATACCACCACCTAATGTAATACCCACAGCATAAACATAGATTTGTGTAGAGGGAGGATTACTGTTATAACCTGTAACCCTGGTATACATAAACGCATTTCCTGACACATAAGCCGCACCGTCTATTTCATAATATTCATAAACCGGGGTAACGATAATGATTGCATTGGGTACTTTTTCGTTCAATGTGATCCTGTATTCGCCTTCGGATATCCGTGATGCACTTACATTATCCGTGGATGATGACGTAATTAAAAGACCTTCTCTGTTCACCTTACCATATGCAATTGGCAATAACCCATGATCGCCCGCACTGGAAGGTCGTTTGATGTTACCGGTCATGTTCATTGTGCCGCCTGGTTCTATGGCCACGTTTTCATTTCCGTTCAATCTGAAAATAAGGTTTCCGCTGGTATTGCCCACATTGGTGCCAATGCGCACATTATCACCACTCAGTTGCATATAGCCTTTGTTCTCGCCGGCGGACTGCATTTGCACAATGGCGGAACTATTATTGACCACCAGCGCTGAATGGGTAAGCAGGGTACCTACTACGGTACCATCACCGCCTGCCACCAGGTTACTATTTGAAATCAGTGTGTTTGCCGAAAGGGTTGTACCTACAGTTACATTATTACGAAAACGGGCATTACCATTCACATCCAGTCTTTGCGTAGGCATGATCAACCCAATGCCAACACTGTCATCGGCATTTCCAATCATCTGGCGGTTGGCTATGGGCCGCATCCAGTAATTGCTATTGAGAATTGACCGCCAGGTGAGACCGTTAAACTGGTACAATTCATTATACGTTGAATTGAAAACTATTAGTCCGGGTACCGGATCCGGGATGGCAAACATCTGCGATGTGGTCATGCGTGGAGGCAAAAATCCCTTGCTGGTGCTGGTAAGATCCAGCAGGGCGCTGCTGTTAGGATTGGAGGTACCGATACCTACACCCTGGGAGAAAGAGAAAGAAAAAGACAGAGACAAAGACAGCATCAGTAAAAACTTTTTCATATGCTGTTTTTATGAAGCAAAACTGATGAGAGTTGGGGGGATGGACAATAGCGAAAATGGGTGAATTGAATTACGAAGTAAGCATTACTGAGCAGATAGTGAATTAACCCATTGTCAGGCCAGGTATGAGGGATGTTTAAAAACTTTATGTAAAGCGGCCGTGGGGTGTTGACCGCTGTTCAATATTGAAATATGGCAATCAATATCAGATGATCTATGATAAACCATTTAGATGATTCAGGTTCCCGCAGTTTGTATTTGAACGCCCGTGGTATTGGTATCCGCGCCCTATAAATTTTGTGGTATCATGCACTAACGATAAAGCATTAGATCCATGCAAGGAGCTGGCATTCCAGTGGCTGGTATTGAGTAACTAAACTCCGCATAGGGAAGAACCAAGGGCTAGAAACAACAGAGCCGAAGCGATAAATAAGAGCGTGAAGGAAGGAATACGCCAGGCATCCCTCCCCTGCTCCATACTAATTTTTAATCCAGTACATATTCACCAACAGCACAATAAATAGAGGAGTCGCTATGGTCGGAATAGTAAGCATAATCGGAGCCGGATTTGGTCCATTTTATCAATTTCACCTCCACCCCGTTTTTATTTTTTTTATTTGTCTCTTCCTTTTTGGAAAAACCTAAGCCAGTAATTTCCTTTTCAGTCCTGTAAAAATTGGATGGGGTAAAGTAGTACACGGCTATGCATAATTTCTCATCCGCAAAATAAAGTTTGATCCCTTCGCTGGAATAATCCATTTGAAACGAAGAGATGCCATCGCTGCTATGACTTTCTGAAAAATTGTAGCCTTTTTTCTTCATCCATTTTTTGTGGTTCTTATAAGTAACCTCACTCATGATCTCTTCTAAAATTTCCAACCGGCTATCGTCCTGCACTTCAGTGACCTTTACAGGTTGAACAGAGCCGGATGAATTAACGGCATAAGTATTTAAAGAGGTGGCCAGGAAAAGGGAAGCAAGCAAAAAAAGATACATTGATTTTATTTTCATAAAGTATTCGTTTAGATGGCCACCAATTGGTGGCTTCCGGACAAAATAGTAACTATTCCGGAAATATACCACATGACAGAAGTGTTAAATTATGATATTGTGTAACCGCTGCAGTGTATACGTTGACAGAGTTGATAAAGCTTCAGGGCGGTTAGGGGTCTGCCGTTGTTGTTGTTGACCTAAAGTCATTATCTGAATAAATTCACTTCACACCAGCAACCGACCTGCATAACCCAGGGCAGGTGACTGAAATTCCGTACAACAACCGCAGGGAATGTGTACCGCCTGGTTGTTGGTGAGGCTTGTCATTCAATTGATAGCGGCCGGAGGTTGACACCAAAAAACAGGGCCCATAAAAAAAGCGCAGGAGAACCTGCGCTTACAAAAAGGGAACGGTTGTTTTACTATCAATCATTCTTTTATAAAAACTGCTTGTTGCCGGGTAACGCCATCGCTCACCACCATCCAGTAACTGCCTTGTGGTAATGAGGCCACTGAAATACTTAAAAGATTCTGGTTCTCCATTTTCCTGCTGCTCACCAGCCGGCCTCCGGCATCATGGATCTGTACCAGCACGTTTTTGCCACCTGCAAACTCAATAAACAATTCCTTTCTTACCGGGTTGGGAAACAGCTTCAGTGTATGCGCATAATCTCCAAAATACACCCTTACAATGATGGAATATTTGAATGCGCCATCCTGGTCCACCTGTCTGATGCGGTATAAATTCATTCCCTTCAATGGCTGCAGGTCATCGAAACTGTAGTCATTGCGCGATTGTCCTGCTGCGGCAAGGTTTCCAATAGCAGTGTATTCCACTCCATTACTACTTCTCTCCACCATAAAATGCGAAGTGTTCACTTCATTTTCTGTGACCCAGTCCAGTACAATTTTTTGCCTGGCTTTTTCTCCTGTAAAGGAGATCCAGTTCAGCGGTGTGGGGATCAGTGATCTCACCAGCACTACTTCCGTTGCATTCACCTGCAATGTATATCCCGCAGGAAGATTGGTAGTAGCAAAACTTCCGCTGATGGTACCTGATGATAATGCGATGATGGTATAACTGCCGTTGGGAACCGTACCTGTTTCAGTGGCTGTTAAAGTTCCTGCCAGTGTAAGATCACCGCTGCGTTGCAACTGATCATGACCGGTGCCGGCACCTGTACCATCATTCAGTTCTATACTGAGTGTGCTGCCGGCTGATAAAGGTTGCGCTCCATTCAGCTCCAGTATGCCCGGTGAAAGACCCGGAGCAATTGTTCCGCTGTTTGAAAATGTACTATTAAAACTAATAGTGCCTGTTCCCTGAATAATGCCTGTAGCGGAATTGGTAACCGGTGTACTCAGATTAACCGTACCGGTGTTGGTTTTGGTGAGCGTTCCGTTGTTGATGATCCCCCCGGCGAATTGCCAAAGGGCGTTGGCGCTGATGTTGAAAATATTATTATTGATCACCGCTCCAGGGAAATTAAGTCCGCCCTCTTCCCAGCTCAGGGTTCCATTATTGGTGAGCGTATTGCCACTTGAAAAAGTTTTTACATCGCCGGTTGTTAGCTGTAAAGTTCTCCCTGCATCTATCGTAAGCGACCTTCCCAGGTTTCCACTTTGCCAGTCACCATTTCCATTGAGGGTAAATGCTCCACTTCCTGTTATATTTCCCTGTATCACCATATCATTATTCACCGTTAGGTCGCCATTGCCATTGAT
>CBIHLW010000305.1:0-4185 GCA_966210755.1 uncultured bacterium | reverse complement strand
AGATGCGGTCATTTGGAATGGTTTCAAGCAGATCTCTTTTACAGCCCAGGATAAAGCCGGATGCTATAAAAAGTATAAATAGTTTTTTTATGTTGCGCATAATTTCTGTTTTAATCAATTAGAACTGAAGATTTATTCCAACTGTATATACAGCTGTTTGCGGATAATAATTCTGAACACCCGATAAAGATTCAGGATCTATATTCCAGTCATTTAATTTGGAAAAGGTGAGCACATTGGTTGCAGATACATAAATGCCCGCCTGACTGAAAGGTGCCCTGCTCATGTTTTGCACCGGTATCTGGTAAAGCAGCTGCACATTCTTAAACCTTAGATAAGATGCATCCAGCACCAGCCTGTCGCTGTTGGTCTGGTTTCTCAGATCCTGTTTGGTGGGCCTGGCGAAATAGGCATCGGGATTTTCAGGTGTCCAGTAATTGTCCTTATAAATACCGGGCACCATACCTTCAAAATTTCCACCCTGTCCAAATGCACCTGCCATCCTTATACTTGATTTTGACACACCCTGCATGGCAATATTTAGTGAGAGGGCTTTATAACTGAAGTTGAACATACCTCCGAAACTGTATTTCGGAAAAGTATTCCCCAGGTAAACCTGGTCTGTGGCATCTATCTTATTGTCATTGTTCATGTCCACATAACGCAGGTCGCCGGCTTTGGCATTCCGTGTATAATATGGTCCGGCAGCTGCTTCCGCGTCGGTCTGGTACAGGCCATTGGTTTTATATCCCCAGAAAGAATAGATAGGATAACCTTCCTGAATGGTATAACGTGGATTTTGATCCGTGCCGTAAAAGAACGGTCCGGTACCTGCCAGGTCAACCACTTCATTCTCATTCATGCTCAGGTTCAGGTTGGCATCGATACCGAAGTCTCCAATCTTATTCCGTGAACCGACGGAGAATTCCCAACCACGGTTTTCCACTTTACCGGCATTGCGTGGACCCGCCTGCAAACCCAGAGTGCCGGGAACAGGTAGCGTCAGCAAAATGCCTTCCGTTAGTTTATTATAACGGTCTACAGTAACCGTAAGTCGGCGACCCAGGAACTGGGCGTCTATACCAATATTTGTTTCGGTAGTGCTTTCCCATGTAAGGTCAGGATTGGCGATCTGTGTTTGCAGATAACCCTGAACCGGTACACCGTTAAAGCTATAGCCAACAAGGTTCAACGTAGGGAAGTAACTATAAAGGGCAACGGCCTGGTTGCCTGTTCTTCCCCATGAACCCCTGATCTTGAATTCATTTACAGCATGGCTGATGGGTTCCCAGAAATCCTCCTGTGAAATGCGCCAGCCGGCAGAGAAAGACGGGAAGAAGCTATACCTGTGAAACGTGATGAGCCATCAAAACGCCCATTGGCTTCGAAAAGATATTTATCCTGGAAATTATAATTGAAACGTCCAAAATAAGAACGCAGGCCCCATTGCGCATCGCCGCCATCATTGTTCTTGGTAGCATCATCGGCGCCCTGGCCCATGGACTGAACATCATTATTATAAAAATTCTGACGGAAAGCACTAAGCGAATTACTGGTGAACTGGATCTGGGAATATCCGGCCAGGAACTTCAATTCATGATCGCCAATTGAAGTAATATAATCAAGAAGGTTGTTCAGTGTGAACTCGCGGTTGTTATTTCTTGACTCCGTGAGGCTGTTATTGACATTTCTCTTTTTAACCAGCGTTGAATCGCGGGTTTCCCAGGTATTCTGGTACAGCTTACCGGCGAATGTAGTGGAACGCGTTGCAAACTGGGTGGTGAACTTCAGTCCTTTCATGATCTCCCAGGTTCCCTTTACATTTCCAATGATAAAGTCTGATGACTGCCGGTTGTAGCCGCCCTTGTCAATCAGCAGCAGCGGATTGTTGCCCTGCCTGCCGCCACCATAATCACCATTGGGATAACGGGGAACAGCCCAGATAGAATTCTGGGTCATGAACTGGAAAATACTTGTCATTCCATAGGGATTGAGATTGCGTTCATAACGGTAATCTACATCCGCAGATATATTGATCCGGTCAGAAACTTTGAAATCGGTATTCACACGTGCTTCATTGAGTTTGGAGCTTGTGTTGTTAATGATGCCCTGCTGATCCATATAACGAAGGCTCATCCTTCCCCGGAAGTTTTCATTACCACCGCTGATAGAAACCGAATGGTTCATTTGCGGCGCGGTTTGAAAAGCATTGCTATACCAGTCGAAAGGAACCGGGTAATGCAGTGGATCGGAGGCATTGCCTGCAACATAGGCATCTATATCCTGGTCCCGGTATGGTGCCGGCGGATTGGAGCCAACATTTTTGTAGGCTGCATTCTGCAGGCGCAGGTAACTTTCAAGATCCAGCGCCTCGGGGTTACTTACAGATTTCTGGATGGCGTAATAACCATTATAACCCACCACCGTTTTTCCTGCTTTGGCCCTTTTTGTAGTGATCAGGATAACACCATTTGATGCCCTGGATCCATAGATGGCAGTGGAGGAAGCATCTTTGAGCACGGAGATGGATTCCACATCGTCCGGGTTGATATTACTGAATGGTTGTTCAATGCCATCGATAAGCACCAGCGGGGAAACTGACGCGCCTGAAAGGTCTTCGGAAGTAAATAATGTATTTACACCACGCAACACCATCGGCGTATTGGATGAACCGGGGGCGCCACCTTTATCAAGAATGGTAAGTCCGGGTAATTTACCCTGTAATGCCTGTTCGATACCTGAAACCGGACGCCTGGTAAGCTCCTTACCGGAGATCTCACTAACGGCGCTGGTCATACTAACTTTCTTTTGTGTTCCGTAACCTACAACCACCACATCGGTGAGGCGGTTATCGGAAGGAAGCAGGGTGACATCGAACCTGGTTTTATCTGCCCTGAACTCCTGAGGATCGTAACCCACATAGGAGAATACCAGCACTGAATTTTTATCCGGCACCGTCAGTGTAAAAGATCCCGCATCATCAGTAGAAGTACCTGCGGTCCCTCCTTTGATGCTCACACTTACACCTCTCATTGCCTGACCCTTTTCATTTTTTACCTGGCCGGTTACCAGGATGCCGGTTTGCGCGAAAGAAATAAAGGAAATGCTCATCAGGAGCAACAATCCGGCAAAAGCAGTTGTAAACTTTTTCATACAGCAATTGTTTTTAATTAGCAATCGAGATTACAGAGTAGTAGCGGCCAGTTTGCTGGCAATTAGTTCGGTTCTATAGGGAATGGATGATTGCGCGCCTAAGCGGGTTACTGAAATAGCAGCCGCTTCACAGGCAAAGTCCACGGCTTCTTCCAGGCTCTTGCCTTCCGAAACCGCTACTGCTATCGCTCCGTTAAATACATCGCCTGCAGCTGTTGTATCCACCGTTTGCACCTTACGCGCCTCAACGGTTGAGCATTCACCGGATTTACATATCACTGCTCCGAGCGCACCCATTGTAACCACAACATTTTTAGCTCCCTTGGAACAAATAACCTGCGCGGCTTTCCTGGCGGTTTCCATGTCGGTAACTTCAATTCCGGAGATCATGGAAGCTTCCATTTTATTTGGAGTAAGGATATAAACACATTCAAGAAGTTCCTGGCTGAGTGTATTGGCTGGCGCCGGGTTAAGAATAACCTTAACGCCCTTGCGGCTGGCGTATTTCACCACATAATTCACAGTGTCCATCGGGATCTCCAGTTGCACCAGCAGGATACCCGCTCCGGCAATCTGGGCCAGGGCACCTTCCATATCTTTACTGAGGAGGTTGGCATTTGCACCTGAGGCCACTACTATGCTGTTTTCACCGGCATCGTCAACCGTAATGAGCGCCACGCCGGAAGGAAGGTCTTCATCAGAGAGGATGTGCCTGATGTCAATACCTTCATCACTAAATAGTTGAGAGAATTGTTTACCAAAAACATCATTACCCATTTTAGAGATAAAAAGCACTTCACCACCAAGCCTGGCTATTGCTACAGCCTGGTTAGCGCCCTTACCTCCGGGGTTCATGAAAAAAGATCCGGAAAGAACGGTTTCCCCGGGTACAGGAATATGATCAGTCTTCACTACCATATCCATATTAGAGCTTCCGACAACTACAATTTTTTTATTTTCCATAAGCAAGTTTTAATCGTTGTTCTCAAAAATAGAGAAGTGCAAACCCGGCAACCAACACAGTTTTTATAT
>CBIHLW010000304.1:0-4185 GCA_966210755.1 uncultured bacterium | reverse complement strand
GATAAATACTTCGTACCGCTCATTTATCTAGGCTACTTTCCTGTCATCAAATTTTCTGTGCCTGTAAAATTCCTGCATGGCGAGTTCAAATGAAGGAAGCATTTGACCTTTCTCACTGCCAAGCACACTGTAAAAAGGTCGCTTAGCCGGATAATGGAGTTTATCTGCATGTACAGGAAGGATCAAAGCTGGGTCCAGATCAAATTGTGAAGCGATCAATAATGCCCACTCATACCAGGTTAAGGATCCTTTATTTGTAAGGTGCCAGATGCCACCCTCCTTATCTATCAAGATATCAAGAGTTGCGTTTACCAGATGGGGAACATAGGTAGGGGAGATGTGAAGATCTTTGGCTACCGGAATGGTTTCGTACTGTGATAAGGCCCGATGCACATGATGAACGAAATTGTATTCATCCCAGGGACCGAAAAATGCGCTTGTGCGGATAATAAGGGCGCCGGGTAATTCTTTCTGTACCAGTAATTCTGCCTGAGCTTTACTGCGTCCGTAAACATTCAATGGATTGGGTAGATCGCTTTCTATATAAGGCGTTGGTTTGTTGCCGTCAAAAACAAGGTCGCTTGAAAAATTTACGAGCTTTATGCCATGTTTCTTACAGGCCAAAGCAAGATGTACCGGCCCGTCTGTATTGTCTCTGATACAGGCATCCTTATCATTTTCTGCCTCATCCACTCTCACATAACCTGCAGCATTGATAATTGCCCATGGTTTATATAATGAAATGTTTTCTTCAATTGATGTTAGTTTGCTGATGTCACAATCCTGCCTGCCCAATAAATGAAATGGTATGCACCGGTCCTGACAGATGCGCGCAAAAGCCCTTCCCAGTGTTCCGTTCCTGCCTATGATCAAAACCGGACAATTCATATGCAATGGCATTTGCATGGTGTCCGTGCAAGCACTGTATAATAACCTGTCCGACCTTTGCCACCAGCCTTTTTCTTCTGAAAGGTGATGGTGTGCCTGATGATGATTTGCGATATCGCTGATATAATGAGCCAGTGCAGTTGGCCTTGGTTTTCCTGACCTGAGGTCAAATGCACCCGGTTCATACGTTCCATCCGGTACAGTTAAAAGTTGGTTCCAGCCATATGACCCAAGCAGAGCCCAGGGCGTAACACCTTTTATTTCTACGCCTTCCCTTTGCAGCCGGACACCTGTATCCCAAACATATTTTAACCAGCGTAATTGTTCCTCCCTGTGACAATGGAGGTGCACTTCAGTAATGGCCATGGGTTTTTGATACCTGTTCCATGCTTCTTTCAATAATACTTCAAGTCCTGATGGTTCGTCAGCCTCAACCCTTATTGCTTCTACATCAGCATATGAATGTTTGCCGTTGCCGCCATGCGTGGCAGTTGGATAAGCGTCAGCGTTTTCATCCAAATATCTTTCTGATGTAAGGTAGTGATTGAAACCAAAAATATCCGGCACACAGGGATGGTCTGAAAAGAATTTCAACTCTTTTTCATCAATTCCCATTTCCATAAAATAATTCCAGAGGGCATGCTGCTTATTGAATTTCCCGCAGAGGATATCATAGGTAAGCCATCTCCTTTCATTTTCGAAATCTGCCTGGTATTGTAATTTCTTTGTGCTGTATGTTTTCCCGAGGTCTTCAGTCTGTACCAATTGCGCGGAAGGATTTATTTTCCGTATCTCCTGCATGGATAATATAATTCCTTTCAATTCATTCAGCAGCATTTTTATAAACACAGCCGGATCTTTTGCATGTGGATACCATATGCCATACAGTCCGGAGAACCTCGCTGTGGTTAATGGTTCATTAACCGGCGTATAATATCTTATCCATGGAAATCTTTCAGCCACCTGCCTTGCATAAGCGGCCAGGAGGTAGGGGAAGTTTTTATCTGACAGATCAGTAAAGGAAGGTCCGCTGCCATGGTGTACCAGACCGGCAATAACATCAATATTCCTGTTCCGGATTTTATCGAGTTGTAATGAGGTCCATGACCAGTCTGTTACTGAATTCAATGCAGGCTGGTGCTTTTCCCACAATACAGGATATCTTAGTTTTTTAATGCCAAGTGAGCATATTTGTTCCACATCACCTTCCCGGTAATAATGACCGGATAGGTGCAATTGATCAATATATGTATCTGCGATCCTGTTGATGGTGCATTCTATTCCACCCCAGATCTCAGGATTGTAAAATGGTATTTGTTTGTCCATTAACTGTTTTTCCATTCACATTACTTTCTTCTTTCGTATCCTTTATGAGCTTTTTAAACAGGGTTAAGGACTGTGCAACCACCTGGTCCATATTATAATATTTATAAGTAGCCAGCCTTCCCACAAAATAAGTATTGGTCATGGATGCCGCCAGCTGCTGGTACTTCCTGTACAATTCAGCATTTTCAGGTCTTGGTACGGGGTAGTATGGATCTCCTTTTTCTTTTGGAAATTCATAAACTATTGCGGTTTTGGGATGTACCTGCCCGGTTAGGTATTTAAAATCAGTGATTCTGGTATAGAGTTGCCCGTTTGGATAATTTATGGTACCTGTGGACTGGAATACTTCCCTGTCAATTGTTTCAAACTTAAACTCAAGCGAACGATAGGGGAGCTTACCATAACAGTAATCGAAATATTCATCCACAGGCCCGGTGAATATTAAATTCTTATGTGGAATGAAATCAATGATCTCTTTATAGTCTGTGTTGAGCATGATCTTGATATTCCCGTGAGAAAGCATGTTCCGGAACATATGGGAATAACCATAGAGCGGCATGGCCTGGTAAGTATCTGTAAAATACCGGTCGTCCTTATTGGTTCTTGTTGGTACTCTTGCTGTAACACTTGCATCAAGTTCTGATGGATCCAGGTCCCACATCTTCCTGGTATAGCCGCGAAAGAATTTTTCATACAACTCGCGGCCTACTTTACTAACAACAATATCTTCGGAAGTTTTTACAGCAGGAACCTTTTCTGCTTTTGAGGCAAAAAAATCTTCAAGCTCTGAACTATTCAGATTAAGTCCATATAACTGATTGATGGTATTCAGGTTTATAGGAATGGGTACCAGCTGCCCGTCCACACTTCCGAGTACCTTGTGTTCATATGGTCTCCAGGGTGTGAATTGTCCAAGGTATTCAAAAACTTCTTTTGAGTTGGTGTGAAAAATATGGGGTCCGTATTTATGGATCAGAATACCATCGTTATTAAAATAATCATAAGCGTTTCCACCAATGTGATCTCTTTTGTCAATGATCAAAATTTTCTTTCCAGCCTGGGAAGCCAACCTTTCTGCAATTACACTACCTGCAAATCCTGCACCTACAACCAGATAATCAAACATATATTTTCTCCTTCAATTTATTTTTTTCAGAGGCGGTTACAAAAACTTCTTCAATCTGGCGTACCATCTGTCCCCAGGTTCTGTCCCAGGAATTAAATGCAAGGAATTCGTCAACTTTCTTCAGCCAGAATCCTTTTTTCTTTTTTGCCAGTTCTTTTTCTGCAGCCAGTATAAATTTATCTGCGTCATTCACTATATGCACCAGGTGCTGTTCGCCATATGGCTTTACTACATCTCTTATGGGCGATGATATCACCGGCTTGCCTGCGGCCAGGTATTCAGGTGTTTTGGTAGGGCTTATAAATTTTGTTGATTCATTCATTGCAAATGGTATCAGGGCAATATCCCACCCGGCTATATAATAGGGTAGCTCTTCGTAATTTTTACTGCCCAGGTAATGGATATTTTTATAATTGGGTAAAGAAGCGGGATCAATTTTTACAACAGGACCCAGAATCACAAATTGCCAGTCCGGTCTCTCACTGGCCACACGGTCTATCATTTCAATATCAAATCTTTCATCTACCACTCCAAAGAATCCAAAACGGGGGTGGGGGATGTCTGCCTGGTCCTCCGGGTCCTTTTTATGTGACCTTGCCAGACCAAAATGGCTTTTATCCAAACTGCTTGGGAAAGCATGAATATTGTGGTGCTGGTCTTTTTTGAATTCATAAATACTATTGCCACCCGTAAATACCACATCGGCTTTTTTGAATAACTCTTTTTCAAGCAATGTTAATTGAGGTGGTGCAAATTTGAAAGCAGATAATTCATCCATACAATCATAGATCACCAGCTCCGGTAAGAGATGGTCGGTGAAGGGGAGGGCCATTGGGGTATAATAC
>CBIHLW010000303.1:0-4200 GCA_966210755.1 uncultured bacterium | reverse complement strand
TGGTTTTTATTTCTTTGAAATAAACTTAATTGCCTTTTCATAATTATCTATCCAGTTACTCTTCACCTTTGCCTGCGCATTGAAGCCGCTGTTCATGGCAAAATCATAACTGAAATCTGCAGCTAATGCCCCATTCACAATACTGCCACTGGCCGATCCACGCATGCCCAGGTCAGCAAAATCGTTATTGGCATCCCATACAACGTAGAACTGTTGCTTAATGGATCCCTTTGCCATGCTTTTAAATTTGCCCTCAATTCCACCGCCTACGTACAATGTAGATGTGCCGGTTTTAAAATTCTTTTCCGCACCAACATGGATCAATTTATAAACATCCGCTTCTATATTGTAACCGTTACAGTCTGCCTTGATCTTGGCCACCAGAAAAGACGTATTCAACTTTAGCCAGGACGGACACTGAATATCAACATTCCGTGCAGATTCTATCATCTGTCTGGCTTCCTCGCTTGTAAGATTGTTACTGTAACAGGTCATATATGGATCCAAAACCAGATAACTGCCAATGGCCTGGTGCAGAAAAGCAAAATATCCGGATACTGCTTTATAAACCAGAATGCGGTTGGCCAGGCTGGGGTCAAGTTGTACAATATTGATCAAACCATTGAGGTATTGTTTGTAATTGGACTGAGCCTGTTTGATTTTAGCTGATACATAGCTATTGTATGTTGCCATCAGTTCGTCAATCAACGGCGTTTTCAGGTCGCAGCAGATGGTATTATATGCTTCTACACTGATACCCTGGCCATCCGGACATACAACTTCCTTTTCTTTTTTATAGTGGTTCACCTGTAATTGCTGCAGGTAGGAAACATCATCTTCACCAATCACACCCAGCAAAGGAATATACTGGTTGCCCAGATCCCTGATCAATTCATCTGCCAGTTCCTTGTACATGCCATGGAACTTTTTGCCTTCGGCTTCATTTTGCTCCGGTGTAGTGATGCTTGCCCTGCTCCAGAACAGCATTTCATCCGAAATGGATTGAAATAAACCAGCATGTTCTTTCAGCCACATCCTGGATAGTTTTGAGCTGGCAGGTGGATCGGGTATGCTGAATTTTTCGAGACCGATCTCGGAAAAAAAATCTTTTTCCTTCACTCCATCCTGCAGCATTTTTCTTTTTCTCAGAGCAGCGAGGTTGATCTTATCACGCTGCCCGGATTTTACCAGGTAGGCAAGCGATGATTTTCTTTGTGCTACCTGAAATTCTTTCTCCATATGCTTCAGCGCCCCGGCCATATCATTCCCAAATAAACAGATCATGGCCATGGAACGATTGGCTTCCGGATGCATGTCATCGAACTGTAGACATTTCTTAAGAAATTCCTTTGACCTGACCACATCACCCAATCCCAAAAAAGCCTGTCCCATGTTATTCAATAGCATGGCATTCTCAGGGTGATCCTGTAAACAATTCTGCAAAATTGGAATGGCCTGGTGTTCCAGACCAGAAAGATTCATAATGGCTGCCAGGTTATTCCATCCTAACACATCTGAAGAATCTTTCTGAACGGCCTTCATGCCCAGCAAAAGTGCAGATTGTGGATTACTGTCATACCAACCCCCTGTTGCAGCCGATTGTATTTCTTTTACTGATTTGTTAGCGGCAAATTCTTCCACCTTTTGCACCACCTGGTTACCAACAGCTGATCTCAATGCCGCTTCCATTTTGGATACTTCCTGCACCATTTCCTGACGTGTTGGTGGCTTCACCGGTATCAACGACAGTCTTTTAACATCCATTACCGGAGGCTTAATCTGCCAGGAAGGTAAAATGGTTTCATCTATGTTGAGATGTAGCGTTTCAGCTTTTTGTTTTAACTGCATCTCTGCCTGCTGCAGCATTTTCTTTTTAAAGGCCTCCTGTTCAGCCGGACGCATGGCAGCAAATTTTTTCATGTCTTCCATGCTCCATTTGGCAGGATCCATGGACGGTGGTTTTGACTGGCTCCAAACCGCAGTGGTGAGGAGCAAACAAAAGAAAAAAAATGTAACCTTTTGCATAGCCTTGATTTAACATGCAAATCTGAACTGATTCAACCTATTAATTCAAGCCATATTGAATGAAGTGGAATATATGGCGGATGAAACGGGATCATTCCTTTTCATCGCAATCTTTGTGAGCCATTTTCTAATGATATGTATCCTGAATTAAAAGATCATCAGGTGTAACCGCACAGATAAATAAGGACCCTGTAATGGTTACATCTTCAGTGGCATATTTTTTTAGACCTTTTTCCTTATCAATCTTTAAACATGCAATCAAAAGAAAAACTCGGCATTGCCCTGGTTGGACTGGGAACTTACAGCACCGGAGAACTGGCACCTTCGCTTCAGGAAACCAAACATTGTTACCTGGCTGGCATTGTAACCGGCTCAGAAGAAAAAGCCATTGAATGGAAAAAGAAATACAATATACCGGAAGAAAATATTTATAACTATCACAACTTTGATGAGATCAGTAATAATGCCGCTATAGATATTATTTACATTGTTTTACCCAATGCACTGCACGCGGAATACGTAATTCGTGCCGCCCGTGCAGGAAAGCACGTGATCTGTGAAAAGCCTATGGCACTGACTGTTGAAGATTGTGACAGCATGATCAATGCCTGTAAAGCAGCAGGCAGGATGCTTTCCATTGGATACCGGCTTCATTTTGAGCCTCACAACCAGGAGATGATGCGCATCGGAAAAGAAAAAACTTTAGGCGAACCGGTTAAGATCATTGCAGAACACGGGATGGCTGATACAGAAGGATGGCGTATTGATAAGAAACTGGCTGGCGGAGGACCTTTGATGGATGTGGGCATTTACTGTGTGCAAGCCTGCCGTTATACCTTAAATATGGAACCTGTTGCCGTTACAGCCAGGGAAGGAAAGAAAACCAAACCGGATAAATTCAGGGATGTAGAAGAATCTTTAAGCTGGACAATGGAATTTCCAGGAGGCATTACCGGTGCATGCAGAAGCAGCTATTCAGAAGTACAAAACCTGCTTAAACTTGAAACCACAAATGGCTGGGCAGCGCTATCGCCGGCTTATAAATACAAAGGCATTAAAGGGAAAACATCTGAAGGGAAAATGGATTTTCCAGAGGTAAGACAACAGGCCATCCAGATGGATGATTTTGCACTGGTCATAAAAAACAATGATCCTACTCCCGTACCGGGAGAAATGGGCAGGCAGGATGTGAAGATATTACAGGCTATATATAAAGCCATGGAAACAGGAGAAAGAATAGAGGTGCATTAATTCCCATTCTTTTTCCTGATAATTCTTTTTACTTCATCCGGACAGTGTTCAATGATCTCGTTTATGATCAAATGTATCTGTTGCGTATGAAGAGGTTTGGTTATAAATCCCGCCCTGTAATATTTGGCAAATTTTGCATCCATTGGCATGGAAGAAGTTGAAAATAAAACTGCAGGCAGATCTGAATAGCCATTGATACTCCTCAGGCGTTTAAGTGTTTCCTTACCATCAAGCCTGGGCATATTGATATCAATAATTGCCAGGCAGGGAGCCGGTTGTAATGGATCCAGCTTTTCAATATACCTGAGTAGCTCAATTCCGTCGTGGAACGTGATCAATTCAACATTTTGAGCATGCTCTTTAAAAGCCTGGGATACCAGGTCAAGGTCATCCGGATCATCATCTGCATACAATACTAAACTGCTGGGTGGCTGGTATTGTGTCATGGTTGGCTGTGTTTTAATTATAAAACGGCTTTACAATTATAAAAAAAATTGGTATCAAATTTTCGATAAACCTGGCAACTGGTTTTATTTACCAAGGTCTTTTACTATTATCTGGTCAAGATAGGGGTGTAGGATCTCAGGATGGTTGGAAGTCATGATCCGGTCAACTGACTTTCTATATTCCGAATAATACAATTCAACATAAAATCCATGCAGTTGAAAGAGTATAATAAACTGTCCGCTGACTTTTCTCTTGCCTACGTACACGCCATGTTTATGAAGTACTTCAAGCTGAAGTTCTTCCGGCAGTTCCGTAAACTCTCGTAAGGAAAGGGCTTTCCTGGTCATAGTTAAGGTGAAAAGATTAACACAGTATAGGATTCTATCTCAATTAAATGATGGTTCCATTTTAATAAAAAGATAGATAAAATAATTAAAGGAAGGCTAAGAAAATAATAATAAAAAAGGAACAATAAAT
>CBIHLW010000302.1:0-4200 GCA_966210755.1 uncultured bacterium | reverse complement strand
CTGGCTTTTGTACTCTTTTTCTTTGTTGTTGTCTTTTTTGCAGGCAAACACAAGGGTTGAAGCTGCAACAAGAATCAGGATCTTTTTCATGTTAAATTTTCTTTTTGATTAAGGTTTAATGATGAACAAAGATGTATCTACAATACAGGCAGGTAAAGAGAGTTATGAATGAAATGAAAAATTTTCAACATGAATCGCACAATCAGAAAAGGTGTTAATCGAATTAAAGACTGTATGGAAATGACAGATTGCGGTATGAACTGTTATTTATAATGAATGAAAATCAAACGACAATAATTAAATTTGGATCACCAATTCTTTCTGCGTTGAAATCATCTTTTATCATTTTTGTTGTTTTTATCCTGCTCCATCCGGCTTTGATTGCCCAACAGTCGAAACAATATTCATTCAAGCATTTTTCTGTAACAAACGGGCTTGGTTCAAATTCGGTAAATAAAGTTGTTCAGGATAAGGATGGATATATCTGGCTGGCAACTACAAATGGACTCCAGCGATATGATGGCAGCAGTTTTATAACCTTTAAATCAAGCTTAAACAATCCTTCTTCCATACCGGGCAATCACATTGTTTTATTATTTCAGGACAGAAAAAAGAACATGTGGGTCATGAGTGACAATCACAAGACCGGGATATTTGATACCAGAAAGTTTACTTTCAGGGAGGTTCCCATTGCTGCCCAGAAATCAGATCTCTATATTCAGCAGGGATTTTTTGAGCTTCATACAGGAGAATTGATGCTTTTAAAAACTGACGGGAATTTTTTACAATACTCAGAGAAGCAAAATAAATTCATCCAGGCTCCCAATGCTTTACCGGTACCGTCAGGATGGAAAAGAAAATGGGTGCACTGGGATCCACTTCTCAGCAAATACTGGATAGCCTGCGACTCAGGTCTTGTTCAATTTGATCCTGTAACGACACATTTGAATTACAGAGGTCATAATATTGATAAGGATCCCGTAATTAAAGCATTTGAAAACCAGTTGAGTCCTGAGCGGGTATTTGTTGATGCCAGGGGAAATGTAATATTTGTCTATTGGGCCTATCATGCAGGAGGGCCCACCCTGTATAAATACAACAGGAAATTGCATAAAGCTGAAATGCTGTACACAGGACACAACGGGTATCACGAGATCGGATATTTTGCACAACAGAAAAGCGGCAGGTTATGGATATATGGATATCCCTTCTTTGCCGAATGGCAGGAACATAAAGGCATTTCCAGTTTTTTGCATGTTCCCAATGAATACAAACATGAACACAGCATGAAGTTCGATTACATGCATGATGTATTTGAGGACAGGGAGAATAATTTGTGGCTTGCAACGGACAATGGTCTTTTTCTTTTTAATCCGGATGCGCAGATATTTTCTACTTATAATATTGTAAGAGCCAACGGTACACCTCCATTTGATGCCATGGTACAGGCGATGGAAGAACTTAAGGATGGAAGGATCTTTGCCGGATGCTGGGGCTCCGGTGGACTTACCTGCTACGACCGGAATTTTAATCCCATACCCATGCCATCGTCTTTCCCTAAAGGTGAGATCTCGATCTGGGACATGGCTACAAATGTAAAAACAGGTTTGCTCTGGATCACCCTGCAGGGGGGCAGTGTTGTTATTTTCGATCCCAAGAAAAATACATTCCGGAAAATATCACCCGATATATTCCGGGGAACAACCATCAGGCAGGTAGATGAAGATACTTCAGGCAACATGTGGTTTGGTACACATAGTGGAAAAGTGGTAAAGTGGGATTATAAGAAATCAAACAATGATCCATCAAAAGGTTATGAACTTGTACTGACAACGGGTCTGGTGCATAAGGTTCATTACGATTACCAGGGATATATCTGGGTGGCCACGCTGATGCATGGGTTAATAAAGCTGGATGCTGTAACCCATAAAGTAATACGAACCTTTACAAGCAAATCAAAAGAAGGTGAAAGACTGTTTATGGATTCGCCCGGAGACATGACCTATTATAATGACAGTACGCTGATTGTATCTGCGGGTTGCATTAATATCATCAATACCAGGACCAATAAGGTTAGTTTTTTTACTACCGAAGACGGATTGCCATCTCATACAACGGAGTCGGTTGAAAAAGATGGTAGCGGCATAGTATGGATTGGGATGACAAATGGTATTTGCCGGCTCAACCTTGAAAAAAAGATCATAAGTTTTTATGACCGCCGTGATGGTATTGTGCACGATAAATTTGTAATGGCAGGCGTAAAGGAATTGCTTGACGGCCGGCTTGTATTTTTTACGGATCATAATTTCCTGGTTACGGATCCAAAAAAATTCGGACAACAGTTCATGCCACCACGTACTTATATTACTGCTTTTAAACTGGCAGGCAGATCCTTGTCCACAGACTCCATTGCACGGCAGAAAAAAGCTGTTTTAAAATATAATAACACGTCCATTGCCATCAGCTTCAGTGCACTCAGTTACCTGCAGCAGCAAAAAGTGCATTATTATTATATGCTGGAAGGGCTCGACCAGGACTGGATCAGCACCGACAGGCCTGTTGAAGTTGTTTATAACTACCTGCCCCCTGATAATTATGTGTTCAAAGTGAAAAGTGAGAATGCAGATGGCATCATGAATCCGGATATTACTGAACTTGCTATTATAGTTCGTCCGCCTGTGTGGAAAACCTGGTGGTTCTTTAGTTTAATTGCACTGTTGATCATTGGCATACTTTATCTCCTGGACAAAGAAAGAATGAAAAGAAGAAGGTCTTTGCAGCAGGTGAGAAGCCAGATTGCCAGGAATCTTACATCAGAAGTAAGTACAACACTTAGCAATATCAATGTGCTTAGTGAAATTGCCAAGATCAAGGCTGATAAGAACATAGAACAATCAAAGGATTTTATTGACCAGATCAGTGATAAAAGCAGGTATATGATAGAAGCAATGGATGATACGCTGTGGAGCATTGATCCCAGGAATGACAGCATGAAGCAGACCATCTTAAGGATCAAGGAACTTACCGAGGGTTTCAGGGCAGCACACGGCGTGGAGATAGACCTGATAGTGGATCATAAAGTGCAGGCTATGGAGCTTGACATGAAAACAAGACATGAGCTTTACTTTTTTTATAAAGAAGCCATGCAATTCATTGTAAGAAATATGGGGTGCAGCCAGGCATTTGTTAATATCAACAGGGTACGGTCCAGGCTAATGATAGAGATACTTACTGAATGTAATATCGTAGCAGAGGAGAAAGTGGCTTATTTCAGGAACGAAGTAATGAAAAGGGTAAGTGCGCTCCCGTCAGACATTGATGTGATTGCAGAGAACAAAAGTTTTTCTGTTGTGCTGTATGTGGATGTGAAGTGAGGGAGAAGCTTCCTGCTCTTAGCTGTGGGCTGGGTCTTGTTCCCCGGATGATAAAGGAATTTGTAAATAAAACCAGCAATTGATTTCCTGCAGCTCACATCTCACACTTACTTCCCTAACCATGTTTTAAAGTCCGTAACTTTTTCCCTGCTTACTATAGCTTCCTTGTCGGTTTCCGGTTTTAGATGAAGTAAGAGGCGATTTCCAAAATAATCATGTATCTGGGCTACGCTGTCAACCGATATAAAGAAAGACCGGCTGATCCGGAAATATTTATCCGTATCAAGCATTTCATTCAGCTCGTCCATAGTATAATCCACAACAAACTTTTTGTTGTCAAAGGTTTTAAAGAAATTCAGCCGGCCGTCGCTAAAGAAATAGGCTATTTCTTCCACTTCAACCGAAACCAGTTTTTGTCCGTGTTTTACGAGAAATCTTTTTCTGTATTCTTTGGTTTGAAGTTTCTGCTGCAGTTCTTTTACTATTTCGTCAATACTGATCTGTGATGTACCTGGTGCATCTGCGGTATAGATCTTTTTCATTTGCCTGAACTTATCAAGGGCAGCCTGGAGGTCTTCTTTCTGAACTGGCTTCAAAAGATAATCCACGCTGTTTACTTTAAATGCCTTCAATGCATATTCATCATAAGAGGTAATAAAGATCACCGGACTTTTTACCTGAACATGATTGAATATTTCAAAGCTCTGTCCATCGGCAAGTTCTATATCCATCAGGATGAGATCAGGTGAAGGATTGTTTTGCAGCCAGCTTACGGTATTTTTAATACTGTCAGCTTCGCCAACCACCGTTGCATTCTCATCTACAC
>CBIHLW010000301.1:0-4207 GCA_966210755.1 uncultured bacterium | reverse complement strand
CGTATCAACCTGAGGGCAGGTGTAACGTTTGCTAAAGTGGGGGGAGCTGATAGCCTGAGCAGCAGTGCCGACCTTCGTTTAAGAAACCTCAGCTTTGAATCTCCAATAACCGAATTCAGTCTTGTTGGTGAATTCAACACGCTGGATATGGATATAAAAAGTTGGTATCCTTATGTGTTTGCAGGCCTTGGTGTGTTTCATTATAATCCATATACATTTGACCGGAGTGGCAACAGGGTTTATCTTCAGCCACTGAGTACGGAAGGTCAGGGTGTTGCCGGTTATCCGGATACAAAACCATATTCTCTTACGCAGTTAGCCATCCCATTTGGAGGTGGCATTAAATATAATATCACAGACAACATACGACTGGCGCTTGAAATTGGCATGCGCAAGCTTTTTACGGACCACCTTGATGATGTAAGTGGTAATTATGCCGATGCCGGAGAATTACTGGCCGCCAGAGGACCTCTTGCAGTTGACCTCGCCTTTCGTGAAGATGAGGTGCCCGGTGGCGATCCTGCATATCCCGCCAAAGGCGAGCAAAGAGGAAGTCCTAAATATAAAGACTACTATTATTTTAGCGGTTTGCATGTTATATTCCGCTTACCGGAGGGCAGGGGCGGAGACCGTGCTGCCAAAAAAAGCGGCTATGGTTGTCCTACCGTATTCTAATCAATTGTTTACCTGATTTTAAACATTTTTATCACGCAGTGCGGGTTTACCTTTGCCCCGCCATGGCATATAAAAATCAACAACACTTTATTGAGACGCTTGAAAAAGCAGGTGAACTATTACGCATAAAGACCTATGTTAATCCTCATCTCGAAATATCAGAGATCACCGACCGAATCAGTAAAACCAACGGTGGCGGTAAAGCATTGCTGTTTGAAAACACGGGATATGATTTCCCGGTATTGATGAATGCTTATGGCAGTGAGAAAAGAATGTGTCTGGCGCTTGGCGTTGAACAATTAGATGACGTTGCCAGAGAAATAGAACGTTTGTTCCATATGCTGTCAGCTCCCAAAGAGAATATCATTGATAAATTAAAACTACTTCCCAGGCTTGGACAGTTTGCCAGCTGGATGCCCCGTGTGAGATCGGGAAGGGGAGAATGTCAGCAGGTGATCTGGCAGGGTGAACAGGCCGACATTACCAAATTACCGGTGATCACCTGCTGGCCAAAAGATGGTGGTCCATTTGTAACCTTACCCGTAATTCACACCAAGGATCCGAATACACTATCAAGAAATGTTGGAATGTACCGCATGCAGGTTTTTGGCGCGAAGCTTACCGGTATGCACTGGCATAAGCATAAGGTTTCCGCAAAACATTTCAATGAATATAAAAAACTGGGAAGAAGAATGCCGGTTGCAGTTGCTTTGGGAGGCGACCCTGTTTATGCCTATTCCGCAACGGCACCTTTACCCGAAAATGTAGATGAATACATGCTAGCCGGCTTTTTGAGAAAGAAAAAAGTTGAGCTGGTAAAATGTATATCCCAACCTGAAATTGAAGTACCGGCCGATGCGGACTTTGTAATTGAAGGCTTTGTAGATCCGGGTGATGAATTGATCTGGGAAGGTCCTTTTGGCGATCATACAGGATACTATTCGTTACCGGACTGGTATCCCAGGTTTCACATCACCTGCATCACACATAGGAAGGATCCGGTATATCCGGCAACCATAGTGGGCATTCCTCCACAGGAAGATGCATGGCTTGGTAAAGCAACTGAAAGAATATTTCTGGCTCCCATGAAAATGACCATGATCCCTGAGATCATGGATATGGATATGCCTGTTGAAGGTGTATTTCACAATCTGGTGATAGCACAGATCAAAAAAGATTATGCAGGCCAGGGACAAAAAGTAATGAATGCCATGTGGGGAGCAGGACAAATGATGTTCAATAAAATTTTAGTGCTGGCTGATGAACATGTAAAGATCCAGGATTATGAATCACTCGCTAAATATGTTTTCAATAATCTTGACCCGGCAGCTGATATATATTTCACCCAGGGACCTATGGATGTGCTGGATCACAGCTGTAGCAAAATGGGCTTTGGCGGCAAGATGTGCATTGATGGCACAGCAAAATTTGAAGAGGAAAAAACTGAGGATCGTAAATGGTCCGGGTTCAATGGACAGCTTAAAGAGGTTATATTAGCCAGGTTTCCCGAAATCAAACATGTAAATGATTCACTTTTGTTCAACCAGATCCCGGTTCTTATTGTTTCAGTAGAAAAAAATAAGAAGGGTCATGTTTTTGAATTACACCATCAGCTTTGTGAGCTTGAAGAAATGGAATATGTAAAGCTGGTTTTGTTTGTTGAACATACTGTAGATGCCAATGATCTGGGCGTATCCTTATGGCGTTTTTGCAATAACCTAGATCCAAAAAGAGATTCTGTACTGGTACAAAGGCCTTCGGTGATCAACAGCTCCAAAAATTTCGCATGCCTGGGCCTTGATGGAACCATCAAAACAAGGGATTATGATAATTTTCATCGCGACTGGCCTAATATCATTGTGACGGATAATGCCACTATACAATCCGTGGACGAAAAGTGGGACCAGCTTGGGATCGGACCGTTCCTGCCATCACCATCCCTTAAATTTAAAGACCAGGTATATGGAGAAGAAGCCGTGGTGGGGTAAGAAAAATATTAGTATTTTTCATTTATCATGCAAGCGTTCATAAGTTCTGAATGAAAACTGATCATTGAAAGAAATATATTTTTTATTAAATGACTGAATGCCTGGTTTCATCATACAATTATTTATGAATTGTCACCTGAGATCAGGCCCGTATAAAAATATAGTCTTCCACACACCGGAAAAACAATATGAGCCTTTCATTGAATTAATTTCGCAGCAGAGCAGCATACAAACACAAACAGCCTGATTGAATAATAAGCGGATCAATATACTCATGACGGGGGCAGGAGCTCCGGGAGCGCCAGGCATTATTCATTGCCTTCTGCAGGAACCTTCCTTCACAGTGATCGCTGCTGATAAGGACAGCCAGGCTACAGGCCGGTATCTTACGCATGATTTTGTTCAGATACCTGAAGCAGGGGATCCTGATTTTATACATACCGTTTTACAGGTCTGCAGGGATAAAAATATTGATATCATTCTACCACTGGTAACAAGAGAACTATCCCGGCTGGCATCAAGTAAAAAAGCATTTGAAAAAGAAGGAATCAGGGTGGTGGTGTCCGGAACGGATGTCATAGAAATTGTAAATAATAAATCCGCCTGTTATCAATTCCTGAACAACGAAGGCATCAGGGTGCCCGAACACCGCATTGTACATAGTGTTGAAGAATTTATCCACGCTGCTTTTGAACTGGGTCATCCAAAAAGGTCTTTTTGCTTTAAGCCATCAGTATCCAATGGCAGCAGGGGTATGCGCATAGTTTCAGATTCATTGGATGAATCTGAAATGTTATTCAATGCAAAGCCCTATAACATCAATATAACCTATGCACATGCCATACACATTCTTTCTTCGAAGCCATTTCCTGAATTACTCTTAAGCGAATATTTACCCGGAGCGGAATATTCAATTGACTGTATTGCCGATCATGGTAAGCCGGTAGTGATTGTGCCCCGGTCAAGATTAAAAATGGTCAATGGTATTAGTGTGCAGGGAGAATTTGTAAAGGATGAAACCATTATTCATTACTGCCGTCAGATTATTGAAGCCACCGGCCTGCATGGAAATGCCGGCATTCAGATAAAAATGAACGAAGCGCATGAACCGCTCTTACTGGAGATCAATCCAAGGGTTCAGGGCACCATAGTGGCCGCACTCGGTGCCGGCATTAACCTGCCCCTGCTTGCCATTAAACAGGAACTTGGTGAAACCATTGATGCCGGTAAACTTGAAATTAAATGGGGTACAAGATTTTCAAGGTACTGGACAGAGGTTTATTATTGATATCAGGCAGGTGGTACAGAAGAAAAATCAAAATGTAAAAGCTTAAGTGTTCATTGTACCATACCGGGTCCTGCTTTTTCACTCTATCCGGCTGATGAAAATAAATACGTGTAATTCCTGCTAAAATTCCGGTAATTACTCTTTTCCAATGCGTGTTATCAACCTAAAAATTTAAATTGCCACCATGAAAAGATCATTATGGCTTTCAATGCTTGCTGCCTTTGGATTCGTTGCCTGTAGTCCCGGTACCCGTACC
>CBIHLW010000300.1:0-4212 GCA_966210755.1 uncultured bacterium | reverse complement strand
AAAATAAGATCGGACCAGATCCGGATGCCGGCGGGAACAAAAATGCCGGCCGGCTGATAATAGCTGGAGGTGGAACCGGTGGACATATTTTCCCTGCCATTGCCATTGCAAATGCTGTTAAAAAACTGGAGCCTTCTACAGAAATATTATTTGTTGGGGCAACCGGTAAAATGGAAATGAGTAAGGTGCCTCAGGCAGGGTATAGAATTGAAGGCCTGGATATAGCTGGATTTAACAGGAGTTCTTTGATAAAGAATATTGGATTGCCGTTGAAACTTATAAAAAGTTTTATTCAGGTGCGATCCATATTCAAACAATTTAAGCCCGATGCCGTAATTGGTGTGGGCGGTTACTCTTCCTTTCCTGTTCTTAGATACGCTCAGTTAAAAGGGATCGCTTCATATATACATGAATCGAATTCTTTTGCCGGCAAATCAAATATGATGCTGGGAAAGAAAGCAACAAGGGTTTTTGTTGCCACAGACGGAATGGAGAAATTTTTTCCGGCTTCAAAGATCACCATAACCGGAAACCCAGTAAGGCCATCCATAGCAAATATGCATTCGGTTTCAAAGGAAGAAGCGCTGAAGTTTTTTGGATTGCAACCCGGGAAAAAAACCTTGTTGATTGTTGGAGGGAGTCTGGGGGCAAGATCCATAAATGAGGCGGTGGCCAAAGGGCTGGATATGTTAACCGGAAAGGGTTTGCAGTTGATCTGGCAGACCGGTAAAACAAATGCAACGAAATGGAAAAGCTTTGAAGGTGAATCCGTATGGGTAGATGAATTTATTACAGAAATGGAAAAGGCCTATGCCGCATCAGATATTGTTATATCCCGCGCAGGGGCAATGGCCATTGCTGAACTATGTGTTGTAAAAAGGCCCGTTTTATTCGTGCCCTTCCCATTTGCTGCAGAGGATCATCAGACAGTAAATGCTCTGAATCTGGTTCAAAAGCAGGCGGCTATCATGGTTAAGGATAATGAAGCAACTGAAAAAATGATACCCGCGATTATTGGATTGGCGGAAGATGAAAACAGGCAAATTGAATTAAAGAACAATATTGGCAACTATGCAGTGTTGAACGCCGACGAGCATATAGCCAGAGAAATTTTGAAAGTATTACGAAATAAATGAATCAGGAAAATAATACACAATCAGTTTTGGATACCATAACCGGGATCAGGTCTGTATACTTTGTAGGTATCGGTGGAATTGGTATGAGCGCTATTGCCAGGTATTTTCTGTCAAAAGGGATCAGGGTTAGCGGGTACGATAGAACATCTACATTATTGTCTAAAAAGCTGGAAGAGGAAGGGATCAGTATCCATTATTCAGAAGATTTGAATGCCATTCCAAAAGATGTTGACCTGGTTGTGTATACGCCTGCCATTCCAAAGGAACACGCCGAATTGCAGTATTATCTGCAAAATGGTTTCAAAGTAGTGAAGCGGAGCGATGTGCTTCAGGCAATCAGTGCAGATTCATTTAATATCTGCGTTGCAGGTACACATGGAAAAACAACGGTTTCAACTATGATTGCACATATACTCCGGCATACAGGCTATGGATGTAATGCATTCCTGGGTGGTTTATCAGTAAACTATGGAACCAATTTCTGGAGCAGTGATAACAATACCTGTGTAATTGAAGCAGATGAATACGACAGAAGCTTTTTGAAATTAAGTCCGGATGTTGCCATTATCACAGCAATGGATGCCGACCACCTGGATATTTATGGAGATGAAAACTCCATGCAGGATGCATTCATTGCTTTTGGAGATAAGGTAAAACCAGGCGGATTGCTTCTAACCAAATTTGGATTGAAAAGAACAAAGGAAATCAGAACCGCAAAGAAGCTTACCTATAGCCTGCAAAATGATTCCGCCGATGTTTTTGCAGCTGATATTACCATTGATGAAGGAGGTTATGTTTTTGAGGCCAGGTTTAAGAATGCCACGCTTTCAAATGTTGAATTGAAAACCGGGGGTATGCATAATGTGGAGAATGTACTAGTGGCTATGGCGGTAGCACATGAACTTGAAATAGACGGAGAAAAGATCAGGTCCGCGGTAAAAGATTTCAAAGGCGTTAAACGAAGGTTTGAATATATCATCCCTCCTGTAAAGAAAAAGGATGGCGCTTATACGCAACCGGTATTGATAGATGATTATGCGCACCATCCTGAAGAATTAAGGCCCTTGCTGCGAAGTGTAAAAAGTTTGTTTCCCCAGCGGGTAGTTACGGTTGTTTTTCAGCCGCATCTTTTTTCAAGGACCCGGGATTTTGCTGATGGATTTGCAGAAGTTCTTTCTATGGCGGATAACCTGATACTACTCCCCATATACCCGGCCAGGGAGCTACCCATGGAAGGTGTTAATAGTGAAATGATATTAAATAAAATTGAAGGAAACAATAAACAGGTATTTGGAAAAGAGGAAATGTTGCAATGGATGAAGGAACATGAACTGAATAAGGAGTTTGGCGAAGTAATAGTAATGGCAGGGGCGGGGGATATTGATGCGTTGGTGCAACCGGTGAAGGAGATCATTGAGAAGAAATGAAACTGAAAGTAAATACAGGAATAAAAACAGGCAGATTCCGTAATAAGAACCAATGAGAAGGAAAGATGTTATAAAAAGAATTTTATTGTTAGCCGTCTGGGTGATGGTGATGGCCGGTATTACAACACTTCTGATAGCTGCCAACAGAAAGCAGAAGGCTCATCTGTGCAATGAACTTATTATAGGTATGAGGGGTGGTAACGGGTTGTATCTCGATAAATCTGATATCATCAGGCTTATTGAAAAAACCAGTGGTAATGTATTGAACAGGCATATTGCTAAAATCAGGATTGCCAGGCTTGAAAGGAATCTTGAATTGAATCCCTGGATAAAAGATGCTGAGCTCTACTTTGACAGTAAGGATGCCCTGCATGTTTTTGTTGAAGAAAGACAGCCCATTGCCAGGGTATTCACTTCTTCCGGACGTTCATTTTATATTGACAGTTCAGGTCATATAATGCCTTTAATTGAAAAAATGAGTGCCAGGGTTCCTGTAGTAACTGGTTTTCCTTCCGGTACCAAATGGCTTGCAAAGGACAGTTCCCTTTTGGAAAGTGTGAAGACCATTTCAGGTTTCGTTTATGCGCATCCGTTCTGGAATGCACAGGTAGGACAAATTGTTATCACGAACGAAAGAAAATTCGAGATCATACCTGTAATTGGAGATCATGTAATAAAGATCGGTAGCGCAGACAGGATTGAAGAAAAGTTGAACCGGTTGTTTATTTTTTATAGTCAGGTTTTGAGTAAAGTTGGTTTCAATAAGTATGCTGTTCTGAATGTTCAGTATGAAGGCCAGGTAATTGCAGTAAAGAAAACACCGGTTACACCAGTTGATTCCATTCAACTACAAAAAAATATTGAAGACTTAATGGCCAGGGCAATGATACAGGTGGGAGATGAAGGTATGATGTCCACTCATGATATTTTAAAAAAGGATTCGGCAGTAAGTAGTATTTCAGCAAAGTACAATCAGGTTTCTACGAAGACTATTCCCAACCCTATTCAAACTCCAACCCATTCCATTCCTACGAAAACCAATCTATCCAACCCAGTTGAAAAGCCAAAGGCAGTGATGAAGAGGCGTAATGAAGGCGCTGACTAGTGATGTGTTGACCATTGAAATGTTGATTCATCACCTAAAGAATTCAGCGTTGACGTGTTAATTATATAACACGTTAGCTTAAGAAACAGATCTGCACCCGTTAACCCGTGAACCAGCAAAAAGGAAACAACTAAAAACAATATAGCATGAACAACGAGCAACCAATTATTGTGGGACTCGATATTGGAACCACCAAAATTGCGGTTATAGCCGGACGCAAGAATGAATTCAACAAGCTGGAGATACTAGGCTTTGGGCGCGCCAATTCCAATGGTGTTAAGCATGGGCAGGTGCTTAACATTGACGAAACCATCAAAGCAATAAAAACAGCACTGGAAAACTGTTACGCCTCAAACCCCAACCTTGAGGTTAATGAAGTATATGTAGGCATTGCAGGACATCATATCAAAAGTTTGCAAACCCGTGGCGATATCGTGAGGCATGATACGGAAAATGAAATATCGCAAAGGGAGATCGACCAGCTGATTGCTGACCAGTACAAAACCTATATACCTGCAGGCGACCAGATCATTGATGTTATACC
>CBIHLW010000299.1:0-4219 GCA_966210755.1 uncultured bacterium | reverse complement strand
AAAAATCTCATGGTGCCGGTTATCTGATCAGGCATGTTGATTCAACCAGCTCAATGTGGTAACTGAAAGGATTTGGTTTCCGCAAGGAATCCAATTCCAGTTACTATTTGTTATATGATGATTATTGTTTAACTTAAAAGAAGTATACAAAACTCCCTTTCCAGTACCTGGAGAACTCTCATCAATACAATCATAATTCATTCAGGATATACTCAAACCATACCCTCCGGAAAAGAGAAAAATGTATGGTATGGCCTGGCCATATCCTGAAAACGTTTTTTTTCATCAATCAAAACACTGTTATGAGAATATTATTTGTATTGATTCTCCTGTCATGCTTTTGCATATTACAGGCACAGGATCTGACACCTGCCAGGGCAGAACAATTATATGGACCTGGTACCACTATCAGCACCTCAAAAACCTCGGATGCTTCTATGACCGAGACCACAACCATTTCCTACACAGATAAAGATGGTATTGTGCGAAGAAGGGAAGAAAGGGTAATAGATGTTTCAGGTAAAACCCTTCATAAAAAAGTTACCGAATATTCATTAAGCGGACGCATTACAAAATCTTCCTACACCACTTATCCGGGTGGTGGAAATATCCCTGACATCAATGCAGAAGGCAACCAGATCAACAGCCTTACGGAAACCAAAGAATTCGACCGCAAGGGAAGAACCACATCACATACAGTTGAAAGTACCGGATGGGATTATTCAGATGACAGGGCAAGAAATACAACCTTTGATATCATGAAGAATGAGGGTACGAAACCATCCGACGACTGGAAACCTTATCCGATCAATGTCTGGGCGGTTTCCTATAATCCCCCCAATCAGACCTGCATACCTAAACTGAGCGCGTTCGCCGGTTATAGTTATCTGAATGCTGATTATGGAACACAACGTGAAAGTTATCCTTTGGGCTTTAATATTTCAGCGTCTTATTTTCTGGGATCGAAAATCAGTGTAGTTGCAGATGCCAGCATGCATATTAAAAAAGACGAGGATTATAAGTGGACGCAGTTTTATGTTGGTGTTGGCGCCCAGTATAATTTCAGTAATCCTGAAAATTGTTCCCAGCCTGTAAAGCCTTTTGTAAACCTTATGGCCGGTATCTACAGCGATGCATACAGTTATGATGGAGACAAATTGTATAGCGAATGTGAATTTGCCCTGATGCTCGGTGGTGGATTCAATTATATGATGAATGAGTGCACCGGACTCAGATTGCAGGCACATGCCATTGCACCGGGAATCGGAAAGGAAAATTCTCCGGTTAATATAAGAGTTAGCGCAGGATTAATGTTTGCGTTTGGAGAAGCTCCAAAGTTTTAATGGGAAGCCAATAGCTATCGTTCATGGCTATTGGCTTTGCATTTTCTACAGATCAAAAGAGATCTACATCGGGCCATTGTGTTGCATTATTATTTACTGCCTGCCACATCAATCCATCAAAATCTGTAGCAAAACTACCGGATGTGGCTCTCGTATTGGCTACCATTGCCCAGGTATATCCCGTCGATGTTCTTACAACCTGTGATATGGTGCCGGGTAAGCTGCCTATATGCCACCAATGATTGTTTGTATTGACATTCCAACCCAATGCATAGTTTGTTATAGAAGATGGAGTGGTCATGGTTGTAATAGAAGCAGCATTGAGAATATCGGCCTTGGTGGAAAATCCATCAACCCTAACAAGTAATTTTACAAGATCCGTTGCTGTGGCTATCCAGCCGCCGTTAGCATCCATCCTTGGAAGGTTGAAACCATAAGGGTTTTGTCCTCCCTGTCCATAATATTTTACTTCATTATTTTTTCTTTCCGCTTCTGTACTTCCGCCAATGGACATATTGCTGATGCCGGCAGGCTGAAGCACATTTGTTTTTACATATTGCTCATAGGTCTGGCCGGAAATTTTTGCGATCACCTTTCCTAAAACTGCATAGCCAAAATTAGAATATGCAAAATTCGTCCCTGGTGTATGCTGGAGTGGCTGGTTATCCAAGGCCCATGATATCAACTGGTCAAGAGTAAGCGTTGGATTGCTGAACATGGCATCGGTTGCATTGTTAGGCCAGCCTCCGGAAACATGATGCAATAAATGTCTTACTGTGATGTTTGTAATATTGGGACCATATGGTTGTGTGCCATATTGGGTTCCCAGTATACTTCCTGCACCAAAAACCTTCTGGTCAAGGTTAAGCTGACCTGCTTCCACCAGCTTCATTATGGCAATGCCCGTAATTGGTTTCGAAACGCTTGCAATTCTGAAAAGGCTTGAGTTGGTAACATCGGTGCCTGCAGTTACGTCGGCCTTGCCATAACTCTTTGCATAAACAAGCTTCCCATTCTTAGATATGGCCAGTGACAAACCAGGCACATTGTATTGTGTCATAAAACCGGAAATGGCATTATCAACCTGTGGAATATTGGCTGGCTGGGGATTGGGATTGGGGTTCGGCGCAGGATTGTTGCTTTCTTTTTTACAGGAGATACAAACAACTATGGATAAAGCAAGGATGAAAAGTCTCATGACGAAAAATTTCATCGAAACTATCCCGGAACCGAAGACAATTCAATACCCCATTGGGGTAAATATTCAAACCAAATCAAAAGGTGATAAGCATTGTTAGATTTGTGAACCACCATGGTCCGTTTTCTTCCTGCCTTTTATCTGTAAGTGCTCCATCTGATTTCCCAGCAGCATTTTTTTCCCTACAGAGGTAAAACCTAACTTCAGATAAAACCTTCCCGCATCAGGGTTATCAATATTTACAAGCAACCCTAAAGTACAACCCTGTTTGTTCACGTATTCATCAATGATGAATCTTAAGACCGTTGTACCGATTCCTTTGCCCTGTTCATTGGGACTTACACCAAAAGTATCAATGTAATATTCTCCCGGTTGCGTTTCGTCTTCCGGCCTGAGGTCTCTTTGATAAAGTAAGCTTATGTAATCCAGCACCGGCTGTCTTAATTCATGCAATTTTGCGCCGTCATAGAGATTTATTGCTGCCACCACTTTATTGTCATTTTCAGCTACCCAGCAATTTTGAAAGGAATACTGGTTATTTTCCTTTTTTATGAAATGCAACATAAATTCCCTGGCCTCATGAGGATTGTTTTTACCTATTACTTTGTATACAATATCCTTCATTGCCAACAACAGGTACGCTGCAATGAATTCTGCATCTCCTAAAGTTGCTTTTCTTATGATCATCTTTAATAAAGAATAATGTGGATCGCAATTGCTTTCCGCATGGAGGCTGCTTCAATGAATAAATAGGTTGGTTTAAATTCAGGGAAACAACATGTTTAATGTTGCAGTCAAACCGGATCTCATTTTCTGATGGCCGGTACTGCTTCAGATTAAACATGTTGCTCTTCTCTTATTTTATAGGCTCATAGTCCTTAAACAAATTCACTTTCGTTTTTTCAACCTGCTTTCTATAATCCATCCATTTTGTTCCATAAAAATTATTGATCCTTTCAACAGCAGCACCAATATGTGCTTCTGCATTTTTCACCAGCGTTTCTTCCTGCGCACCAGGAGCTATGCTTTTTGAAGTAATATATTGCTGGGCAGATTGCATGCTTCCCATTACAGTTACCTGTCCCAAAGGTCTTGATAAACCCTGACGTTCTGATGATGTGCCACTGATGTATTCACGGATATTTTTAATAGAATCCTGCATGGCCTTCGTTGCTTTTCTCAAAGAATCAATTTCCCTGCCTTTTAATCCGCGAACCTGTGCTGTGATCTTCGCAAGTACTTCTTCCGATTCGGCTAAACGGTCCATACCGGTCAACAGTTTGTCTGAAGACCTTCGCAAACGGTCAAGCATATTTCTTTGTGCTACAATTACAGCATTTGATTTATCCAGGCGGGGATCATCTTTGATAGTTACATAAGTAGAATCCTTTTCCGTTCCATAATTCAACACTACTTTATAGGTGCCGGGAAAAACCTGCATGCCTCCCGGTTCAGCCCCGCCTCCACCGCCACCAGACCGGCCACCTCTCCCAGGCTGACGGAAACCCTTTTCTTCCATGCCCCACCAGTCGCGGTTCAGGCCCGTTTCTGCTTTCCATTTCAGGTTTCTGATCTCTTCATTTTTATCATTATAAATTTTTACCTGTACAGAATCTGTATTACGGCCTTTGGTGCCGGCATCTCCATTTGTTTTAACGTCCGGTGCAGAACTTTTAAT
>CBIHLW010000298.1:0-4228 GCA_966210755.1 uncultured bacterium | reverse complement strand
CGAGGACAATGAACTTCGAGTTCAGAACGATCTTTCTTCTGCAGAAAATATCAATGATGAGGAAAATCCGGATACAAGAAATATTTCAAATGCTGTGGAAGAAGGTGATGAAGATTACGATGATGAACAACTTGAAGATGATGAACTGACAGAAGAAGATTTTGCAGGGGAAGAAGATGAAGATGATGATGAAGATATATTATGAAAAAAACCCGGTTCTACCGGGTTCTTCATTGAGGGCTTTAAGCTCTTTTTCTTTTGGTGCCGCTTCCTGTATCCAGGCTTTGCTTTAGAACCTCCATTAAATCCTTCACAGTGGCCGTAGATTTTTTTGGTTCAGCAACATGAATATCTTTACCCGCGGCTTTGGCTTTGATAACTTTTTTCAATTCGGTGAGGTAGGTATCCTTAAATGCCTCCGGATCAAATTTTTCTGTCAACTGGTTAATGAGTTTTACAGCCAGTTGAACTTCTTTTGATGAAATTTTTTCTCCTTTCTTATCTACTTCGGGCACTTCCCTGATCTCATCCTGGTACCTCATCTGGTTTAACATGAGTATGCCATTATAAGATTTGAGTGCACATACATGCACCCTGTTCCGCATCATAAATTCCGCCAACCCTACTGACCCGGTTTCTTCCAGTGCCTTTATCAATAATTGATAAGGCTTGTGCGCTCCCTTATCAGGAACGATATAATATGGTTTCTCGTAAAAAATGGGATCAATTTCTTCCTCCTTTACAAATTGCAGGATATCGATGGTTTTTGATTTTTCGGGGCTGGCTTTTTTAAAATCTTCATCGGTAACCACTACGTATTTCCCTTTTGCATATTTGAACCCCTTTACGATATCCTTCCAGGCTACTTCTTTGCCGGTTTTTGTATCGATCCGCGCATAACGAATGGGGGCCATATCCTTTTTGGACAACATGTCAAAATCCAACCCGCCGGAAGATTCAACGGCGCTGTTCAGTTTAACAGGAATATTGACCAGACCAAAACTAATTGCACCCGACCATATTGCTCTCATAACGAATGATTTTACGATGCCGGTGAATATACATCAGGCCTGTAGTGATTTGTGTTCCTGAACCAGGTTGATACTGAACTGACTGCACTCTTCCACCATGACTGCCTGGTGGTGCCGGTTTCGAAATACTCAGCCCTGCTGATCTTTACTTTAACCAGTACCATTTCATGTAAGGCCAGATCTTTTGCTTCGTTGGGCAGGTTTACAAATCCATTTACTTCTTCCGGGTCAGTTACTACCCAGCCTTTCCCCATTACCTGCAGGAAATAGGACTTGCCCTTTCTGAAAAAGTCAAGACGCACTGGAAATTCATTTTCAAATTCCTTTAGGTTTTGCTTGGGCTTCTGAATAAAGAACCAGACGAAACCATAATCATCCACTTTTAACGTTGATACCAGGGATGTAGGAAGTTTCAGTACGGAATCGCTTAAGTTAAAAAAGATCGCACTTCCTATTTCCCTTATCTTCTCCTGCAAAAAATTCAATTGCTGATTTATTGACGATGTTGTCATAACCTTTGTTTTCGTGATTAATCAAATGATCCATTCAGTATTATCCAAATTAGATACCACAAAAAAATGTAGTAAATAGAAAAATTTATCCTGGTTGTCTGTGTAAAAAACTCTACAGACCGCTTAAATCCATAAACTCATTACTGAATTAAAGTGGCATTATATTTTAAGTGAGTGAAACATCATTAATCTTAAATAATTTTTATGGCAAGAAATACAAGTACATCCGGAGCAAAGAAAAGCGCAGGTGCCTCAACCATGAAGAGTGAAGAAACCATGCTGAAAGAATTGTTTGTTGAAGAGCTTAAGGATATTTACTGGGCAGAAAAGCATTTAGTAAAGGCCCTTCCAAAAATGAAGAAAGCTGCAACATCACAAGAATTGGCAAATGCTTTTGAAGATCATCTGGCCGTTACTGAAGAGCAGGTAAAAAGAGTAGAAGAAGTTTTTGAATTGCTTGATATGCCTGCCAGAGGAAAAAAATGTGAAGCAATGGAAGGACTGGTAAAAGAATCCCAAAGCGTTATTGAAGACACGCCTAAAGGAACAGCCGTAAGGGATGCAGGCTTGATCATTGCCGGACAAAAAGTAGAACATTACGAAATAGCAGCTTATGGAAGCCTGGTACAACTGGCAAAAACCATGGGCGAAAATGAGATAGCAGACCTTCTGCAACAAACACTTGACGAAGAAAAAGAAACAGACCAGTTACTCACAGAATTAGCGGTTAGTGGCATTAATAAAAATGCGGAAAGTGAGCCTGAGGAATAAATACCATCGTACCGTTTAAACAGATTTACTAAAACAACTTCAGCAAGCCGGGCAAATTGGTCCGGCTTTTTCTTTATAGATCAAAATAGAAACCAATCCATATGGCACAGGAACACGAATTAATCCAGGATATTGACCAGCAAATCAAATCCACAAAACTAAAAAACCAAAACGGGTTCAAATCAAAGTTTGAAAAGGCAGCCGTAACCATCACACGGGCTACCGGTTCCTCTACCGCATTCCTGATCTCATTCACTGTGATCTTTCTGTGGATCATTTCCGGTCCATTTTTCGGTTTCTCGGATACCTGGCAACTGGTAATCAATACAGGCACAACCATAATTACATTTTTGATGGTATTCCTTATTCAACAATCCCAAAATAAAGATTCAATGGCCATACAGCTCAAACTCAACGAATTGATCGCGGCTGAAAAAAGAGCCAGCAACCGCTTAATAGATGTTGAAGACCTTACACAGGAAGAGCTTGATATTCTCAAGAAATTCTATATCCGTTTATCCGAACTGGCCGAACAGGAGAAAGATCTGTTTAGCTCGCATTCTATTGACGAAGCAGCAGGACAACACCAGTACAAGTCACAAATGAGGCTCAAAAAAATAAAAATTGCAAATGGAGAAGGTAATTGAACTGTCGCATAAAGAATACTTAAAGATCGATAAAGACTATATCAAAGCTGCCAAAGCCGCCGACCTTATATATGTAAATGATAAAACTCCGGGTATTACCCGGATGAAAAAGGGAAAGGGTTTTACTTATATCTATGACAACAACCCCTTAAAGGATAAAGCACAACTGGAAAGGATACGCAAACTCGCCATACCTCCGGCCTGGACCAATGTATGGATATGTGCTAAAGAGAATGGGCATATACAGGCAACCGGGTTTGACATTAGAAATAGAAAACAATACCGTTACCATCACCTGTGGCATACGTTGCGCAACGAAACAAAATTCCACAGATTGTACGAATTCGGGAAACTACTTCCTTCCATGCGGTTAAAGATGGAAGAAGATCTTTCAGATAAAGGCCTGAGTGAAGAAAAAGTATTAGCTACAATCGTCAGCCTGATGGAAAGAACCTATATCAGGATAGGTAATGAAGATTATGAAAAAATGAATGGTTCATATGGACTAACCACATTAAAAGACAACCATGTAAAAGTGAATGGTGATACTGTTCATTTTTCATTCAGAGGAAAAAAAGGAATTGATCACAACATCAGTTTGAAAAACAGAAAACTGGCCAGGATGGTGCAGAAATGCAAGGAAATTCCAGGCAAAGAACTATTCCAGTACATTGATGAAGAAGGTAACCGGAGGTCAATTGATTCCGGCATGGTAAATAAATACATTAAAGAAGCTACAGGCGATGATTTCAGCGCTAAGGACTTTCGCACATGGGCAGGTACATTAAACATCATCAGGGCCTTTCAATCAATTGGGCAATCTGAAACAGAAGCAGTTAGTAAAAAAAATATTGTTACGGCACTGGATCAGGTAAGTAAACAACTTGGGAACAGCCGTACCATTTGTAAAAAATACTATGTTCATCCAGGTATCATCAAACTGTACGAAAATAAAAACCTGGACAGATATCTCAGGGAACTTGACAGGATTGAAGAACCTGATAACCTGGCCGGACTGGCATCAGAAGAAAAAATCCTCATGAAAATTCTGAAGGAACTGGTTTGATCCGTTGATACATGGAAATATGTTATAACATTATTTTTTTCCTGCCCACTTTCTGGTGCCTTTCTTTTTTGCTGCGTTCCTTTTTTGGACCACTCTTTTTTGAGGCCTTTTTTTTGGAAGAAGATCGCTTTGCTGATGATCTTTTGGAGGCAGATTTTTTTGCTGCAGCACTTTTTTTAGAAGTCTTTTTTGATGTTGTTC